>JBAULD010000387.1:0-1924 GCA_049578005.1 Polyangiaceae bacterium | reverse complement strand
GATAAGACGCGTGCTGCTCATCGTGCCGTGCAAAATGGCGCACGCCACCACGGACCCCGATTGCGCCCGAACGAGCTGAAGGATAGGCGCCAAGAGGAGAACGAATGCAATCATGCCCAGCCCGCCGGCGACGGGATGTTCACGGTCGCCGTACCCCTCGAAGAAGAGTGGGACGTGCCATAGCGCCCAAAGGACGCCGGTGACGAGCGAGCAACGCCAGAAGCCGAGCGGCGCCAGCTCCTTGTAGAGGAATCCACGCCATCCAATTTCTTCACCGAGCGCGCCAACGGCATTGAGCGTCGGTCCCAGCGCGAGCCCGATCAGCAACATGCCGGCGAGGGGCGGGATGCCGATGGCGATGACCTGCTGCTTGAACGCGCTCATCTCTACTGGGAGTCCAGTCATGTCCGGGGCGAACACCGCGCCCGGAAGCAGGAGCGATAACGCCAAGGCGGTAACCATCACGAAAAGCGGAAGTAGCCACACGAAAAGGAACCACCGGTTGGGCCGAAAGTGCAGTCCAAACGGCTCGACGATGGGTTCGCGGTATACCAACCGCTGAAGAGTCAGCGCGACGGCACCCGGGCAAAGCATCAAAGCATTGGCGACCGCGAATGAGTTCGGGCTTCCCCAAGAGCCGCCCGCCCATACGTATCCCAGGGACATAGCGTGCGTCACGGCGAAGGTGGCGACGTAGAAAAGTACGACCCTTCTCCAGTTCGGACTCATTCGTCGTCGCAGACAGCCTAGCCACTCGCGGGTTCCCGCGATACCGTCCACGCGATGATCAGCCGCGAGTTCGCCGAGCACTTTGCGGAAGAATGGATCAGTGCCTGGAACGCTCACGATTTCGTCCGCATTCTGTCGCATTACGAAGATGACTTCGAGATGGCATCGCCCCGGATCGCCGATATCGCGGGCGAACCGTCTGGCGTCTTGCGCGGCAAGGAAAGCGTCGGCGCGTATTGGGCGAAGGGTCTTTGGCTGATCCCTGACCTGCACTTTGAACAAGTGGGCGTCTTCGTCGGTGCCCGCAGCATCGCCATTCACTATCGCAATCAAGTGGGACGACTGGTGGTAGAGACGTTCGAGATTGGCGCGAGCGGGCTCGTCGCCCGAGCTGCAGCGCACTATGCGTAGGCGTCCCATTTCATCTTGATCGATCGACTCAAAGAGATGACGCGCGATCGCTCGGAAGAGCCAAGGATCTGATCCTGGTCAGCGTCAAAGGAGGGCGAAAGGCAGGCGAGAGCGGCATCCTCTGCGAAGGCGCGTCTGGCGGTCTTCGCACTTGCCTGGGATTGGTCCTGCTTCTCGTAATGCTTGGAGCCGTCGGTGCGACCTATAACGCGCTGTCCGTCCGCTACTACCGCAATGCATATCCGCCGCCGGGCAAGCTCTACCCGGTCAACGGCAAGATGATGCACTTGTACTGTATCCCATCGGTGATCTGACGTACTTCTGCGGCCGGCCTGACCACGCTACGCGCAAGAGCGGAGGTCACGATGGGACACGGAGCGCAGACAACGGGAAGGCATGGCGGCTTGCCGCGGTGGACGGAGGACGAAGCGCGGTCAGCCCTCACCGAGCTCGCGCAGTCAGGGCAGAGCGTGGCCGAGTTTGCGCGTCGCCGAGGTTTCTCGACGGCGCGTATCCGGTACTGGAAGGAGCGGCTTGGCGTGACTGCGGCGATTCCCGCGTTCGTGGCCGTGAGCCTGCCGATGGCCACGGGGACGATGGTCGGGCCGACGATCGAGATCGTCGCGAGAGACGTGACCGTCCGCGTACGTGAAGACCTCGACGTCGAGCATGTGGCGCGCCTCGTGGAAGCGCTGGCGAATCGATCGCGAGGATGCTGACGCTGCCGCCGGGGGTGCGCGTGTTCGTGGCGACCGCGCGCGTGGATGGACGCAAAGGCGTTGAT
>JBAULD010000386.1:0-3255 GCA_049578005.1 Polyangiaceae bacterium | reverse complement strand
GTTGCGGCACTCGACAAGAAGGCGGTCGGAGTCGAGATTCTCGATGTCGCCGGCAAAGTCGACTACGCGGACTTCCTGGTCGTCATGACAGGTCGCAGCGATCGCCACACGCAAGCGCTCGCGCAGGGGATCGAAGAGGCGCTCAAGAAGAAGGGGGTGAGGCCGATGGCGGTCGAGGGTTTGCCCCACGGCAGCTGGGTCCTGATGGACTTCGGGGACGTCGTCGTCCACGTGTTCCAGGACGAGACGCGTCAGCTCTACGACATCGAGGGCTTGTGGCTCGACGCGCACCGGCTCCCCGTGCCGAAGGGTGCGGAAACGGAGCGCTCGAGAGATCAGGAAGTCTGACGTACGGACGCTCGGGGACGACGGCAGATTGGACTAGAGCCGCTACATTGCGCACATGGGCGATCCCGCCAAACGCCGTGCGACGTACGAGGATCTGCTCGCGGTCCCCGCGGGCCTTATCGCAGAGCTTATCCACGGCGTTCTCGTGACTCAACCGCGCCCGGCTGCGCCCCACGCGCGCGCAGCCACGCGCCTGAGCACGAAGCTCGGGGGCCCCTTCGACCTCGGCGACGGAGGGCCTGGCGGGTGGGTCATCTTGTACGAGCCCGAGCTGCACCTCCACGGGGGGCACGTGCTCGTCCCCGACCTTGCGGGCTGGCGCCGCGAGCACATGCCGCAATTGCCCATGAATGCCGGCGCGTTCGAGCTCGCGCCGGACTGGGTCTGCGAAGTGCTTTCTCCGGGGACGGGCGCGACCGATCGCGCGGACAAAGTCCCCCTGTATGGAGCGCAGGGCGTGAGACACGTTTGGCTCGTCGATCCACTTCTCCGGACGCTCGAAGTGCTGCGAATCGACGGCCCGACATACAGGGTCGTCGGCACATGGCGAGACGACGCGGTCGTGCGGGCCGAGCCGTTCGACGCGATCGAACTGGACATCGCGTCTCTCTGGGCAACCTGAGCGAGATCAACGCTGCCAACCGCGTGCAGCCGTGGTCCCCTGGCCGATCGAAGGTCGACGTGGACGTTACGTCCACGTCCAGGTGACGTCCACGACGAGAGCGCTCATGCCGACGGCTCCGGCGCATCGCGCCGGAGCGACCGACGGAGCGCGCTCAGATCGACAATCTCGACCCGTCCGTACGCGAGCCGCACCCCGCCCCGGGCTTCGAGCGTCTTCAGCACCTGATTGACGGTCTGCCGCGACGTGGAGAGCATGGTCGCGAGCGTATCCTGGCTCACGTGGACCGGCCTCGCGCTGCCGTCGACCCACTCCCCGTACCCTTCGGCGATCATGACGAGGCGATGCGCGAGCCGATCTCCGATCGGCAAGAGCTGCGTGTGCTCCATCGCGGCGAAGGCCAGGCGAAGCTTGCTGGTCAAGAGCAAGGCGAGGTCTCGCCAGTAGCGGGGCTCGCGATCGAGGAGCGCGAGGAGCGGCCCCTTCCGGACGTGGAGGACCAGGGCCTCTGTCTCGGCGATGAGATCGTGAGTCCTGGGCAAGCCGTCGAACAACGGGATCTCGCCGACCCAGCTCGGGGGCTCGACGATGGTGAGGAGCGCCTGCTCGCCGTCCTCGTCCGTTCCGCTGGCGCGGAGTTGCCCTCGAAGCACCCCGAACATTCCATCGCAGGCGTCGCCCCGGGCAAACAGGGTGGACCGCGCCGAGAGCTGCCGCACCGCTCCGATCGCCAGCAGTCCCTCCTGGAACCCGTCGGGCAGACCGCGGAACCATCGCCCTGCGCGCAGCAGCTCCCGATGCTCGGACGCTGACCTGGTAGGCATCGCGATCCTCCTTGAAATCGGTCGGAACTGTAAAGCGCCCGACAATCCGGCGGATGGTCCCTCGGCATACTCAGCCTCAGAACGCTTGCTCACGAAGGACTAACCCATGAACAACATCACGTCGATCACGCGAAAGAGCGCTCTCCGGGAGCCTCGGAGCTCGGCTTGCGTGCGCGCCATCACCTACGCCAATCAATCCGTCGCTGCGGTCGCGGTCGTCCTTGCGGCGGCCGCGGGTTGCGCCCCCGCGGCCGGGCAGGACGGCGGCGGCTGCAAGTCGAGCGGGCTGCTCTCGGCGGCATTCTGTGACGATGGCTTGGTGTGCGTGGTCCCGGTGTCCGGCGGAGGAGGAACCTGCGGTCCCTGCAGCATGACGGATCCTCGCGCCGTCTGCGACGTGCTCCACACCTGCGAAAACGGTGCGTGCGTGGCCTGCGCGAACGCCGCGGACGGTTGCGGCGAAGGGCAGTACGGGCGTCCCTGCCTCGACGGGGGCACCTGCCTCGCTCCGCTCGCATGCGTGCCGGGTGACACTTGCATGTTGCCCGACGCCGGGAGCAAGTGACGAGCGTCTACGCTTTGGACGCGTGGGCGCTCCGCCCACGCAGCATCTGACCCTCAAGCGGATTTCGGAGCGCGCGGCTTCAGCAAGTAGGCGATCGGGATCGACATGAAGTAAAGGCCGATGAGGGCGCCGCTGACGGCGATTTGGCTGGTCACCTCCGGGCCCGGAGTCACGATCGCGCCGAGAATGAAGGCGAGTATCGTCGCCCAGCGGCCGAACTTCCAAAGCTGCTGCGGCGTTACGATGTTCGCGAGGACCAAGAACGCGATGAGGAGCGGCATTTCGAACACTGCGCCGAAAGCGAGCAGGAACTTGGTCGAGAAGTCGAGAAAGAACTCGAGGGTGACGATTTGCGTCAGCTCCACGCCTTGGCGAACCTCGCCCAGCAGCGACAGAAAGTAATTGAACGTGAATGGGAACGCGACGAAGTAGGCAAACGCGACCCCCGACAGGAAAAGCATCGAAGAGAAGACGACGAAGGGGACGATCAGCCTCTTTTCCTTGTTGTAGAGACCAGGCGATATGAACGCCCAGAACTGATAGAAAATGAGTGGAGCGCTCGCGATGACCCCTGCAACGAGCGAGAGTTGGAGGTAGCCCAGGAACGCGTCGGGTGGAGCGAGCGTTTGGAGCACGAGGTCTTTGTGGAAGTGTGCTTGCCACGTGCGCTGGTACGGAATGACCAGAAGTGCCAAGAGCTGAATGCGAAAAAACCATGCCACGACGGTGGTCACGAGGACGCCGAGGGCAGACCTGACGAGCCGGGACCGGAGCTCGTCGAGGTGTTCCCAAATCGTCATCCGTGCATCGTTTTCGGGCACCGGCTCGCCTTCGTCCGCAGGGGGCGGCGGCGGGGGAGCGCCGCCGGACGCGATGGGCCCAGGCGTTTGCTCTAC
>JBAULD010000385.1:0-6228 GCA_049578005.1 Polyangiaceae bacterium | reverse complement strand
CAGGTAGTCTAGGACGGCATGCCGGTCGGTTTCGTCGGCAACAGCCGTGGGCATCGTCGTTCCCGGGACGAGCCGCTGCGGAGCGGCGAGGAAGCGATCGAGCGTGGGCCGATCCCATGTGAGGTGCGCCCTTCGAAGAGCCGGCGAATAACCGAACTGCGTGGCCGCCGCCTCGCGACCGACGATCCCGCCCAGCCCCGGTCCCTGGGCTGCCCCCTCCCCGGTCGAGTGGCAAGTCGCGCAGCGCTGCTCGAAGATGCGCTTTCCGGATCGGTCGGCCTCGGCCTCCGTACGGCGGGTGGCGCTTGCCGAGGCGATCACGACTGCGCCGAGCAGCGCGAGCGGCAAGACGGCGGCGAGTTGGCGGGTAGCTGGGCTGGCCATGCGAGTTTCGCGATCGGGCAGGGGCACGCTCACTGGCGTGTGCGATTCTAACCACCTACACGCGCTCGCCATCGGCCCGCGCGAAATCCGCTGAGCAGCCTCTGCGCCATTCCCGGAGCGAGCTTGCTCAAGCTCTGTCCGGTCGTGAAAAAGTCGCTGAATCCTGGGAGCGCAGAGAGCTCCTTGGGCGCGATCCGGGCCAGCCCCATCGACCAGTCCCGAAAGTCCCGGTCTTCGATGGGCTCTCGGATCAGTTTCACGACGTGCTTGTGGCGGGTGTCTCGCTCGATCTTTTCGTACAAGCTCGAGACGACGGCGGTCTCCCCTTCGAGGACCTGAAAGAACGAGCGGTCGACGAGCAAGAGAATCCCTGTGACGCCTGTCGCTGCGTTGTTGCGACGGGCGTCCTCGAGGAGGCGCCGCACCGCTTCATTGGAGAATTCGATCGACGCCTCGCTCGCGTACGCCACATGAATGAGGGAGCTCATGGCGCTATCCCCTGGAACGGAATCGGCTCGCTGTTCTTTAGTGCAATCTTGAGCCGATTCGCGTCGTCCGGGGAGAGCGACCCCGCGTGTGCATCTTCGATCGCCTTCGCCTCGCGAAGCCACACGCCCGCCTGATCCCCATCGCCGAGTGCCGCGTGGGTAAGACCTCGATAGAGCGCGTACTCCGCGCGCTTGGCGTCGCGCCATCCACGGCTTTCCGCTTCGAGCGCGACAAGTGTGCGCTCTGCGTCGGGGTACGCGCCGTCGACGAACTGCGCTTCCGCCCGGGAAAGCGGCCCCGCACACCCGCCCGAAGCTGCGAACACAATCGCCCATGTGCCGAGCGACGAAGGGCCGCGACCGCCGATCATTCGAGGATCTCCTCTTTGCGGGTGATGTTCTCGGCGTCCCATGGGGAGACAACCGGGCCTCTGGCGCTCTCTTCCCACTTGTCGGCCAACTCTCGCGCGATGTGTTCGATGAGCGGACGCATCGTCTCGCGATGCGTGGCGCGGACGAGGACCGCCTCGGGACAAGTTCGCTCGAGCCTCCGGCGGTCGCCCGGTTCGATGAGATCGACCTTGTTGAAGACGAGGAGGCGCGGCAAAGCGAGGAGATTGAGCTCTTCGAGCACGTCGACCACCGTGCGCTGGTGCTCTTCCATCGCCGAGTCGCTGGCGTCGACCACGTGCAGCAGCAGGTCGGCGTCGGCCGCCTCTTCGAACGTGGCGCGAAACGCCGCGAAGAGGTCTTTTGGTAGCTTGCGAATGAAGCCCACCGTGTCGGTGATGACGACTTCACGCTCGCCCCACCCCGCCCAGCCGCAGCGCAGCGTGCGCGACCGGGTGTCGAGCGTCGCGAATAGCTTGTCCTCGGCGAGCACGTCGGCGCCCGTCAGCGTATTGAGGAGCGTGCTCTTTCCGGCGTTCGCATAGCCGACGATCGCGACCGTCGGCACCCGTCCGCGCGTTCGCTTTCGACGCCGCTGCTCGCGCTGGCGGGCGAGCTCCTTCAGCTGGTGCTCCAGGTGAGCGACCCGGTCCTTCGCCCTCCGCCGTCCGATCTCCAGCTTGGTCTCGCCGGGACCGCGCCCGCCGATGCCTCCCGTCAAGCGCGAGAGGCTGTCGTCTTTCTGGACGAGGCGCGGCATGGCGTACTTGAGCTGAGCGAGCTCCACCTGGAGCTTGCCGTCCCGGCTCTCGGCGCGCTGGGCGAAGATGTCGAGGATGAGCTGCGTCCGGTCGATGACCTTGAGGTCCGTGCGGCTTGCGATCGCACTCGCCTGCGCGGGCGTCAGCTCCCGATCGAAGACGAGGACCCCGACGTCGGCCTCGATTGCGCGCACGACGACATCCTCGAGCCTACCGCGTCCCATGACGAGCTTCGGATCGACGTGGTCGCGCATCTGAACGATGCAATCGACGACCTCCGTGCCGGCGGTTCGGGCCAGCTCGCGGAGCTCGCGCATGCTCTCTTCGGCTTCGTGGACGCCCCCGGCTCGTTTGTCGCCGACATGCACGAGAATGGCGCGCCCGTCCTTGGCACGGACTTCACGCGCGCGCGCACGGCGCGCGAACTCGCCCTCGAGCTCCGCCATCAGCCGGCCGACGTCGACCCGGCCTTGCCCGATGGGCAGCGGTCCGACCGCGCGGTAGGGGACGGCGCCTTCGCCAGCGGGCACGTTGTGCGCGTACGCGATCGACCGGGGGTCGCCTCCGGTCGCGAGCTGGATGACCGCGACGAGGTCCAGGCGAAGACGAACGAGGTCGACCAGGTCGTCTCGACTCAGAGGCTCGCCACGCAAGTGGGTGTGTACGAGGCGCAGCCCCCGGAAGCGACCTTCGGCGGCGCGCAATCGGCCGATGTCCGGGAGCATGAGCTTCGACGCATCGCCCACGACGACATAGTCGACCTGCCCCGATCGGTGCACGAGGACCCCGACCTGCCGGCCCGTCTCGAGCGAAGCCGCGGCCAGTGCGCGGGTCAGCTCGGGCGTGGAGATGTCGTCGGCGGGCACGCGACGCCGGTAGAGTCGCTCCAGTGCACGGAGGGCCGAGGGCGGCAGGCCGGTCGTATTCCCGTAGACTTCGATGCCTCCTCACTTAGCACGCGGCCCGGGGCCGCGGACCCCCCCTTGCCGAATCTCAGCGATTCACGCGCTCGAGATAGTCGCCGGTTCGCGTGTCGACCTTGATCCACTCCCCTTCTTTGATGAAGAGCGGAACGTTGACGAACGCGCCCGTCGAGAGCTTCGCCGGCTTGGTCGCACCGCTCGCCGTGTCGCCTTTGATCCCGGGCTCGCTCTCGGTGATCTGGAGGACCACGCTGGGGGGAAGCTCGATGCCGATCGGGTTGCCGTTGTAAACGGTCACCTCGCAATCGAGGCCCTCGCTCAAGAAGCGGACTTCGTCGCCCACTTTGTCCTTCATGACGGAGATCTGGT
Organism: Polyangiaceae bacterium; assembly: GCA_049578005.1. Classification (GTDB taxonomy): domain Bacteria; phylum Myxococcota_A; class Polyangia; order Polyangiales; family Polyangiaceae; genus Palsa-1150. The sequence continues at coordinate 2,913 of JBAULD010000385.1, read as the reverse complement.
CTCCGGTGTTCGTGTCCATGAAGACCAGGCTGTCGCCCTCGTCCCACGAGTACGTCATCTTGCGGGTGTCGACGTCGGCGACTTCCACCGACTCCCCCGACTTCCAGGTGCGTTCGATGACCGCACCCGTCGTCAGGTTCTTGATTCGGGCCCGGGTGAAGGCTTGACCCTTGCCCGGTTTGACGAAGGTATGCTCGACGACCGCATAGGGCACGCCGTCGATCTGGAGTTTCAGTCCCTTGCGGATGTCGGTCGTCTGCATGGCGGTTTGCTCGGGCCAGCTAGCATGCCGGCGGGGGGGAGGTCGAGGATTGAGACGGCCGCGGGGCCAAACCGCACTGCTCTACAGCCCAATCGTGTAGCCGAGGAGACCCCCGAGCGAGAACCCGAACGTGGGAAAAAGCACCGTCGGGCGGACCTCGAGAAAAAACCCGGTATTGGGCGTGATCGCCCACATGAGTCCGGGCCCCGCCGAGACGAAGCCGAGACCCGTTTTCGTCCAGGCGTCGACATTGACCTGCTTGTTCGCCGCCGTTCGCACGTCGATGCTCTGGTAGGCGTCCACTTCCATCGCTCCGCCAGAGGCGAAGACGAAGAAGCGTAGCCCCCGGCGCGCCAGAATGTTCTTGCCGAAATAGTACCCGAGCCGCCCCTCCACGTTCACGGGCAGAAAGCTGGCGCCGGCCGCGGACGATCCGTGGGCCGGACGAGACGGACCGCCTCCGGAGACGACATACCCAAGGCGCCCGCCCAGGGTCAGATTGGGCGTGAGGGCTCGGTCGTAGCCGAGGGAAATGCGGAACATCGGCGCGTTTTGGGCGAAGCCGGAGATGACCTGATCGTCCGCGCTCTGCACGGGGATGCCCGAATAATAGGTCGACGTGCCCGTGAGAAAGCAGGTGTACCCGTTGGGCGGGTTGGCACCGAGGCACACGTTGTTCGCACCCGGCATGTTGAGCGCGTCCGCCTGGAACGTGAGCGAGATCCAATTTTTCTTGGCGACACGCTTTTCGTCCTGGTTCGGCCTCTTGCAGGTGTGGTCGATGCAGGTCTCGTCGGACATGCAGTCATCCTTCGAATCGCACGTCGTCGGGCCTTCCCCGTGGCAACCGGGGAACCCCGGCGGGCAATCGCTGACGTCGGTGGTGACGGGGCTGACCGCGCCCGTCTCGGCCTTGGGGCTCGATGGCTTGCATGCCTCGGGAGGGAGCTCGCCCGGCAAATGGGGCGCCTCGCCCTCGAGCTTCTTGACGATGGCGACCGTATGCGGAGCCGCGCTCGCGCCGCTCGCCACGACCAAGTCGCCGTTCGCGTCGAGCCCTTGAAGAACGTACTGGAGCTCGCCCTCCTGGTTGCCGACGTCGCCGCACGGGATTTCGCCGCCGTAGCCCTCGCCCGCCTTGCGCAGCGGAGCCGTTTTCCAGTCCCTCGCGCCGACCCCCTTGAAGCGCACGATCACCTTGGCCACGCCGAGGTCGGGAAGCACGCTGACGTAAAGCGGCAGGGGGGTCGCCACCTGCTGGCTGTTGGGCGCAACGTGCGCGAAGCCGGCCGCCGTTCCCTCCTCCTTGTTCGTCGCGGGGGCGGGGACCGGCGCGGTCGCGGGCGGGGGCGGGCCGCCGCTCTTCAGAGCCGCGAATTCGTTCCGGACGTCGGTATTCGACAGGTCCTTGTCGAGGTCGACGCTCGGGTCCTCCATCAGCGCCGTCGCGAACTCGGTGCGGGCCAGGTCGATCTTGTGGAGCATGAACTCCACGACGCCGAGGTCGCAGTGCAATCGCGCGCGGATGAAAGGCGAGCAATCCGTCGTCTTTTTACAGAGCGTGAGCGCGTCGGTGAGCTTCTTCTCGGCCCCGGCGAAATCGGTGCCGAGATAGTCCTGGTTGATGGCCTGATCGCGCAGCTTTTGTGCGGCCGCGTCGTTCGGTGCGCTCAAAGCAATTCGCGGGCTTACAAGGGCCGAGACAATGAGGCAGACGGCGAGCCAGCTTCGGGCGAGACTTCGATCCACGGGTGCCCCTCCTCCGGGCGCGCACGCGGCATGGGCTGGCATCCTAATACACGTCCGGGCGCGGCAATGGCGCAAGATTGCCGCGATCCGGTCCGGGGGCCGGGGGACGAGTCGGAGACGCTTCGTAAAGAGTGAGCCATCTCGCGGCTCGCCGCGGCCGCCTCCTGGCACCCCTTGAGCAGGCTCGGGCCCGGGATGCGCATGCGCAAGCGCTGGAAGATGCGCTAGGATTTGGCGGTCTTCCCATGCACCGCCCCGCCGTCCCCACCGTTCTTCTTTTGGGCACCACGATTTGCCTTGGCCTGGCCTGTGCCGCGGATCCCGGCGATTCCCTGAAATCGACCAGCGGCGCCGCCCAGAGCGGGTCGGGCGGAGCCAGCGGGAGCGGCTCGAACGGCGCAAGCGGAAGCGGTACCAGCAGCAGCAGTGGTGTCGTCGGTTCGAGCGGAGCAAACGGGTCGAGTAGCAGCGGCACGGGCAGCGGGGGTATCGGCTCGAGCAGCAGCGGCGCGGGCGGCGGCCTCGGCTCAAGCAGCAGCAGCGGCGCGGCGGGCAGCTCGAGCAGCGGATCGGGCAGCAGCAGTGGCGGTGCCACGTCGAGTAGCGGATCGGGCGTCGCAGACGCCGGCGCGGATGCGGCGTCGTCGACGTGCATCACGAACCCCCGGTCGGCGACGGCCAGCTATTACACGTCGGATTCGGCGACCGCGACCGCCCAGCAGCAGATCCAGTTCAACGTGCAAGTCGGCAATGGCGGCTTCTCGACGATCACTCTTTCGGACGTCACCCTGCGTTACTGGTTCACGAACGACGGCAACGCTCCGGCGACGATCATGTTCAAGTCCTACTATTCGCAGAACGGAAACCTGACCATCACCAACATGGTCAAAGCGACGTTCGCG
>JBAULD010000384.1:0-2954 GCA_049578005.1 Polyangiaceae bacterium | reverse complement strand
CGACAAGGCGCGCTTCGAGAGCAGCATGGCGCGTCTTCAAGAGGTAATGGATGCGCTTCGGGATGCGGACGACGGCGCCGAACGGGTTCGGCGTATTGTCCGAGACTTGAAGAAGTTTACCCGCGTGGAGGACGACGGCGCTGGGATGATCGAGCTGCCGGACGTTCTGGAAGCGGCCATACGCATGACGGCCCACACGCTGCGCCACCACGCGCGCCTCCGAAAGGAATACGGGGGGACGCCCCTTGTCGACGCGAGCGAGGGACAGCTGACGCAGGTCTTCATGAATCTGCTCGTGAACGCCTCCGAGGCCATAGGAGAGGGGGATGCCGAGCACAACGAGATACGCGTTCGCACGTACACGAATGAGGCGGGGGAGGGCGTCGTGGAGATCTGCGATACCGGACCGGGTATTCCTCCGCAGGTTCTACCTCGGATCTTCGACCCGTTTTTCAGCACCAAGCCGGTCGGCAGCGGCATGGGTCTCGGTCTCGCGATTTGCCACAGCATCGTGGCTTCGTACCAAGGTGAGATCACCGCCGAAAGCACGGTAGGCGAGGGCGCGACGTTCCGGGTGGTGCTGCCGCCCGCCCACCATCCAAGCGGGACCATGAAGACCGCGAGGCTTTCTTCGAGGCCTCCGCGCCGCGGTCGCGTGCTCGTCATCGACGACGAGGAGGCGCTCGCCTTGGCTATTTCCCGTATTCTGCGATCCGAACACGACGTGACCGTCGAGACCGACGCGCGAACGGCGCTTGCCAAAATCGCCGGCGGCGAGACATACGACGCGATCTTCTGCGATCTCATGATGCCGAACGTGTCGGGCATCGACGTCTACGTCGCGTTGCAGGCGTCTGCTCCGGAACTGGCGAAACGCATCGTCTTCATGACTGGGGGCGCTTTTTCTTCGCGAGCTCGCGCGTTTCTCGAGAAGGTCCCGAACGTATCGATCAGCAAGCCGTTCACGCTGGAGTCCATCCGCGCGATTCTCGTGGATTATATCGGAGGAAGCTGAATTCCCAAGGGGGATAGGGATGCCGCGCTCGATTTTGGTCGTGGAGGACGAAGCTCTCATCGCGTTCGATATCCAGTCGGCTCTCGTTGGATTCGGCTACGACGTGCCGGCCACGATGGCGACGGCGAGGGAGGCGATGCAGGCGGTCGAGACGTTCCGGCCGGATCTTGTCCTGATGGATGTGCATCTCAAAGGCGGCGACGACGGTGTGGTCGCGGCTGCGGCCATCCAAGCGTGCCGACCGACACCGGTCGTCTTTCTCACTGGCTATGCCGACGACGAGACCGTGGAGCGAGCCGGCGGCGTGGAGTCGTATGGCTACCTGCTCAAACCGTTCAACGATCGCGAGCTTCGAGCGACGGTCGAGATCGCGCTGCGGCGGCACGCACATGCCCAACGGATCGTTCAGCGGACGACCCTTCTCGCTGGGGTTCTCGGCAGCTTGCCGGACATCGTCCTTTCCGTCGATACCGAGGGGCGGGTCCTTCTCGCGAACGACGCCGCCCTTGGAGCCGTGGGCGCGACGTCAGCGGGCGAGAGCACAGGATGGACGGGGGGCGCCCCTGGACTTCGGCTTCCCGATGGAGAAACCGTGTGCCCGCCGGACCAGCTTCCTCTTTCTCTGGCGCTGTGCGGCAAGACCGTTCACGACGCGGAGGTCTTCGTTCAGGCGCCCTCTGAGGTGAGCGGACGCCTCTACCACTTCACCGCGGCGCCGCTTCGCGATGAGAGCGGACGGGTCACGGGCGCGGTCACGGTGGGACGCGACATCACGGGTTTGCGAGCGACGCAGTCGGATCTCCGGCAGCTCTCGGATACCGACGAGCTGACGGGTGCTTACAACCGGCGAGGGTTCTTTGTTGCCGCTCGGGCCAAGCTCGATGCGGCGACCAGTTTGGGCCGCACACCCGCGCTCGTCTTCGTCGATCTCAACGAGCTGAAACGAATCAACGACGAGCTTGGGCACCAAGAAGGCGACCGTGCGATCGCGGATGCGGCGGAGGTCTTACGCTCGTCGTTTCGAAAGTCGGACATCGTAGGGCGCCTCGGCGGCGACGAGTTCGTCGTCCTCGCCCAAGACGCCGGACCCTATTCGCATGTGCTACGCGGTCGCCTGCAGTCGGCGCTTGACGAGTTCAACGAACGTTCGGATCGGCCCTACCGGCTGTCGATGAGCGTCGGGTTATCCCAGCAGGATCCCACCGACCCCGTGTCGTTGGAGGCTCTGGTGGAGCAGGCCGACAAGCGAATGTACGAGGAGAAGGCTTCGCACCGCAGGCGCTACAGCGGGATGGCGCGCGTGGCTCCTGTGGGAGTCGAGGACGATTCGCGCAACGTCGGAGCCGCGCGTGACCTCCGGGACAAGAGCGCGGGACCGGGTCTCTGACGACTTGGTCGAGGGAAGATCCAGCCAGTGCGCTCCACATCGGGCTGCCATGTTCTCCTCCAAATGCGCCCGCCGCGGAAACGTCCCTTGGCGTCACGGGCTCTCACCCCCAGGCCCTTGCGGAAAACGGGGGCGCCATGGACGGCGGCAGACTTCGAAATCAAATCGTGCGTGACCGGCCCGGCCGCCCTTAGAAGGCCCTTAGAAGGAGGAGAGCGTCCCCGAGTTGGTCCATGAACACCAGCAAGCCCTCCGTTAACCCCACCTCGACCTGTTCGGGTACGCTTCTGATGCCGATCCGCTTCCGGGCTCGACGGAGAATCTCTTGCCGGTTTGCCATGAGAAACTCGTAGAGCATGCTAGCGATGACACTGACCCCCAGCGCACCCAAAAGCAACGCTCTGGAGTACCAGTAGGAACGGGACGCCTCGGCCTCGGGAATGCCCTCGTTTCGGATCACGCGGCCCGGCGCTTGGTCGCGGCTTTGCGCTTTTTGCTCTTGGGGGCACTGTTCGCCGCCCTTTCCATGCTCTTCTGCAAGAGGGCCGCAAG
>JBAULD010000383.1:0-2811 GCA_049578005.1 Polyangiaceae bacterium | reverse complement strand
CCTCCGCACCGGCAGCAGCCGATTCCGCTGCAGCAGCCGCCTCCGCAGCGCCGGCGGCTGCCAAGCCGGCAGCTCCACCCGCCAAGAAGAAGTAGAGAAGGGGAACCCCTGGGCGTCTGCGATGTCTAGCCTTTGAATGGTCGATCCATCGTCGGAGACGCCGAGGTGACTCCCGTTGCTTCTTCGTTAGGGTATACGGAAGGTACACTTATACTGGAATACGGGCGGATTTATCCGCCGAGGCTGCATCGTACACGGTTCAACGGCGGAGGATGTCATGAAGCGCTTGAATAAGTGGTTGCCGACTGGACTGGTGGTGGGTCTCCTCGTGGTCGCCGCGCCGGCGTTCGCGCAAGACGCGCCAGCGGGTGCGGGCGGGAACGCGGGCGCTCCGGCCGGCGACTACGGGTACAAGTTCGAAGATGATCCGCTGAGCGCGGGTGGCTTCGGTCCGGCAGACGCGACGATCCGCGTACGACCGGGCCCAGTACGTACGACTTTGATCCGACCGCGCACGTCGTTCGTGCCGGAGATGCTCAAGTCGGTCGAGAACATCTGACCCATGAACTTTCTGGGCTCGGAGCATAGCCAGCGGTACATCGCGCCAAGACTTGCGCGGATAGGGGTTCATTGATGGAAAGCCAGGGAAAGGCGAAAGTCGCGCTCACGTTCGCTCTGTATCAGGGCGACCAGCTCGTTCGCCGTGACACGATCGCGCAGGACATCGTGAAGGTCGGAAAGGACCCGCGCAGTCACTTGCGCGTCGACGACGAGCTTGCCTCGCGCATGCACGCCGTGATCGAGGTTGCTTCTCCCTCGGATATCACGCTGATCGACTTGGGGAACGAACCGGGCACCCTGGTGAACGGGCAACGTGTCAACAAGTGCAAGGTGCGCCCGGGCGACCAGATCCAAATCGGGTCGACTCTGATCGTGCTCGAGAACGCCGAAATTGCGGCGGCGATCGCGCAGGCGACCGCTCCCGGGGAGCCGTCCACGGTCGCGACCATGCTTGGTGGCGTCATGGCTCCGCCGCCGGCCTCGAGCTCACCTGCGGTTGGGGCGCACAATCCGTTTGCCGCCGCGGCGAACCCCTTCGCCGCTGCCCCGGCCGCGGCGCTGAACCCGTTCGCGGGAGCCAATCCGTTCGCGGCCGCCCCTGCAGCGGCGCCGAGCGCTCCTTTCGCGACCCACTCGGCGTCGCCTCTGGCGCCGACGGTCGGACTGGGGATCGAGCCGCCGATGGATGGGAGCGGCGACGCGTTCACATACTCGATGGTGAAGGCTGGGCCGGACGTCAGCCCCGACGAAGTGGAGTCGCACCTCTCGGCGATTGAAGTGATGATCTTGTGGGACTCGAACGTCCTGCACGTCTCGTACCTCAGCCCGCCGCGCTCGTTCTATGTGGGCGAGGAGCTCGGGGACAAAGCCAAGTGCGACTACTTCATCCCGAGCGAGACGCTCGGGACGACGCGGGCGCCGCTCGTCGTATCGCGCGGGCTGGGCGCTTCGCTCGTGATCCTGCCGCGTACCCGCGGATACGTCGATCTTCCCGGCCAGGGGAAGGTGAGTCTGGCGGACCTCATCTCTTCGGGTCGCGCGCGTCCTTCGTCGGAGATGAGCGGCGCGTACGAATACGAGCTTCCGGCCAATGCGAAGGCGCGTATGGAGCTCGAAGGCAGCGCGCTCGTCTTTCAAGTCGGGGCCGTCAACGCAGGCAAACGCATTCCGGTCGGGGTGATCTCGGAGCCGGGTGCTTTTCTCTACACCGGGTTGTCGTTCCTCCTGCATATGGGCCTGGTCGCCGTGTTCGCGTTCTTCATGCCCAACATGCGTGGAGACGACACCGAAGACCTCGATCGGGATCAAATCCTGATGATGCAGAAGCTCCTCAACGCCGCGGCAGAGCGCGAGCAAGAGGAGCGCGAAAACCAGGAGGTAACGGAGGTTCAACCCGACCAAAAAGAGGGCGGGACCGGCACGCGCGCGAAGGGCGAAGAGGGTTCGATGGGAAACCCGAACACGCGCGATACGGGACACAAGTACGGAGTGCAAGGTCCGAAGGACAACCCGGATCCCCACCTGGCGAAGCAAGCCGCACTGCAGGAAGCAGCGCAGTTCGGAATGATCGGGCTCATCTCGACGATGGGTGGCGGCGATCCGAACGCGCCAACCGCGCCGTGGGGTCGTGAAGAGTCGCTCGGACAAGACGAGAAGAGCGCGCGCGGCAACATGTTCGGCGACACGATTGGCGATTCGTTCGGCGCGGGCGGACTCGGTCTGTCGGGTGTCGGCGAAGGCGGCGGCGGTCGCGGAGAAGGAATCGGGCTCGGCAACTTCGGTGGTCTCGGCCACGGCGCCGGCACCGGAACCGGACAAGGTATCGGCAATGGTCGCGGGCGTTTGGGCGGAGGCCACCAGGTCAAGGCACCGAGGATTCGTGAGGGTGCGACCAGCGTGAACGGTCGGCTCCCGCCCGAGGTCATCCAGCGCATCGTTCGCCAGAACTTCGGCCGTTTCCGCCTTTGCTACGAGAACGGGATGCGCAACAACCCGAATCTCCAGGGCCGCGTGACGGTGAAGTTCGTCATCGATCGGAGCGGTGCCGTTGCCATGACGGCCGACGGTGGGAGCGATCTCCCTGATCAGGGCGTCGTGCAGTGCGTTGTCCGCGGATTCGGGAATCTTTCCTTCCCACAGCCGGAAGGCGGCATGGTCACGGTGGTCTACCCGATCATGTTCAACCCCGGCGACTAGAAGCCTGGCGCTTTTCGCCGATAGCTGCGCGATCCCGGCGTCGAGCGTGCTCGC
>JBAULD010000382.1:0-3371 GCA_049578005.1 Polyangiaceae bacterium | reverse complement strand
CTCGAAGAGCGCGACCGGCGGCACGTCGAGACCCAGCTCGCGCCGCATGCGCGCGGCGGCCCGCATGGCCAAGAGCGAGCTCCCTCCGAGTTCGAACACATTGTCGGTCGCTCCGACCGGCGACACGCCGAGGCATTCGCTCCAGAGTGTGCATAGCGCGCGCTCGCGAGCCGTTGCGGGCGCGACGAACGGATTCGCGAGCTCCGGCCGACTGGTGGAGGGTGCGGGCAGCGCGCGGACATCCACTTTGCCATTGTGGGTGAGCGGAATCGCGTCGAGCCAAACGAACGCCGACGGCACCATGAAGCTCGGAAGCACCTCGGCGAGGGCGTCGCGGAGCACCGACGCACGCGGGCGCTCGCCCCTCGGGACGACGTATGCGATCAAACGCTTGACGCCGGGGGTGTCCTCGCGCGCCGTGACGACAGCGCTCTTGACCTCGGGGTGGTTCGTCAGCGCCGCCTCGACCTCGCCCAATTCGATTCGATAGCCGCGGATCTTCACCTGGGTATCGGCGCGTCCCACGAAGTCGAGCGTTCCGTCCGGCAAAAACCGAACTAGGTCGCCGGTGCGATAAAGCCGCTCGCCCGCGCGAAACGGGTCGGGCACGAAGCGCTCCGCGGTGAGCTCGAGCCGACCGAGATAGCCGCGCGCCAACCCGTCGCCCCCGATGTAGAGCTCTCCGACTTCGCCGACGGGCACGAGCTCGCGATTCGGATCGAGCACGTACACGCGCGTATCTCGGATCGGGCGGCCGATCGGGATCGCGCGTATGCCCTCGGGCAAAGGACGCGCAATCGAATGGCAGGTCGCGAACGTGGTCGTCTCGGTCGGTCCGTAGCCGTTGATGATCTCCGTCTGGGGCATCGCGGCAAGTGCGCGGCGTACGTGCGTCACGCTCAGCGCCTCACCTCCCGTGAGCAGCTGCCGGAGACCCGCCAGCGAGCGAGGGTCTTCGTCGACGATCGTGTTGAACAGCGCCGCCGTGAGCCACGCGGTGGTGACGCCGTATCGCTCGATGCAGTCTCGAAGCCCGCGGGCCGTCGGGACTGCCTCCGGATGGAGCACCACTTTGCCGCCGAGGAGCAGCGCGCCCCATATTTCGAACGTGGACGCGTCGAACGCGAGAGGCGCCGCGTGGAGGAGCACCTGTTCGGGTCCGAGATGGACGTACGAAACCCGCCGAACGAGTCGGTTGATCGCCCGGTGGACGACTTCGACTCCCTTCGGCGTTCCGGTCGAACCCGACGTATACATCACGTAAGCGAGTCGATCCGCGCCCAGATCGACGCTCGGAGCCTGTTTCGATTCGCTGGCGATCGATGCCGCGTCGCGATCGACGAGCACCACCGTCGGGACCGCCTGTCCGAGGAAATCTCGCAGCGAAGACTGTGTCACGACCACGCCCACTGTGGCGTCCTTCAGCATGAAGGCGATTCGCTCGCGCGGATAGTGCGGGTCGACCGGGAGGTACGCTCCGCCGGCTTTCAAGACCGCCAACACCGCCACGATCGAGTCGAGGGTCCTCTCGAGGCAGAGGCCGACGCGCACGTCGGGGCCCACGCCGTGCCCACGGAGATGGTTCGCGAGCCGATTCGCCCGGGTGTCGAGCTCGTCGTACGTGAGGGTTCCGGCCGCGGAGGCGACGGCGACAGCGGTCGGACGCTCGCGCGCCTGCTCCTCGAACAGATGGTGGACGCATGCGTCCCGGCGGTCCAGGACGTCGGTAGAGTTCCATTCGACGAGAAGACGTTGCCGGTCGTGATCGGAGATGGTGCTCATGGCGGAAGCTCCACGGCGGTGTGCGCGTGATCGAGCTCGATCGAGTAACGGCCCGATAGCCGCAGGTCCTTAGGGAACTCGGCACCGATGCCTCGCCTCAAACGTAAACCGAAAGTCCCTCGGGCGTCGCCATCGGACGTGACCCATTCCAACTCGGCGTCTTGGAAGTCGAAAAAGAGGCCTGCACACGGATACAGGCACTTGAAGAGGCTCTCTTTTGCCGAGAACGCCACCGTCCCCAGCTCTCTCCGGCACTTGCCCTCTACGCGAGCGCGCTCCGTTGCGTCGAGCGCGAGCGGAATGGCCTCGCTCCACGCGCCATCGTCGAAGAGCGGCTCGGAATCGACCCCGAGCGATCGAAGGTCCGTCGCTCGAGCGACCGCGGCCCACGCGAACGAATTCGAGTGCGTGATCGAGCCCACGAACCCTGGCGGCCAGATCGGCGCCCGATCCCGACTCACACCCACCGTCAAGTCCGGCGCTCCCGCGTCCATCAGCGCCTGCGCCGCGCACTTCCGACCGGCGGCGAACTCTTGGAGCCGCTTTTCGCGACCGCGCGGTGCGCACGGACCACCCGCCGGATCGCACACTTCATTCGTTGCGCGCGCGCGAACCAACGGTCCCACGATTGAAGGCGGATTGGCCCACGCTCGGCCCCGGATGCTTCGCGACGCGATCAAAGGCAATTGCAGGATGATACGCAATTCCCCGGCCGAATGTCGATCGCTCGCCGCTCCTCGCGCGCCACTTTCGCGACCCAATAACGTACATTGCGCAGGTTCGAACGGGGTGTCGCAGCGGGCTCTTCCCAAGGATTCGGAGCCGACCGAGTGCGATGTGCGACGCCTTGGTCTTTCGGAGCTGCTCGGTCGCTGACCGCTCCGTGAGGCCCTAGCTGAGCCAGTACGTCCGCACGAAGAAATACACGGTCATTCCCCAAGCGATCACGAGCACGAGGGAACGGACGTATTTCGCGTCCACCCGCCGCGCGATCGTCGCGCCGGCGTAGCCCCCGCTGATGCCCCCGGCGATCATCACGACCCCCGGACCCCAGTCGACCATCCTCGCGACGATGAACGCGACGACGGCGATTCCGTTGACCAGCGTGGCAAGCACCGTCTTGATGCCGTTCATCTTGTGGATGTCGGTCATACCCAGTAGCGACAAGACGGCGAGCATCATGATGCCCATGCCGCCTCCGAAGTAACCGCCGTAGACGCTGATGACCAGCTGGGCCACCACGGCGGCGGACAGCGGCGCCTGGACGTTTCGCATTCGCGCCCGAATCGCGCCGCCCGCCGAGAAGAGCACCGTGGCGCACAAGAGCAGCCATGGGATCATCATCACGAAGGACTGCTCCGGTGTTCGCAGCAGCAAAATGGAGCCAGCGAGGCCCCCGGCGAGTGCCGCCGCGCCCAAGGGAACGAGCTCGTGCCGCGCTTCGCTGAGCTCACGACGGTAGGCGATCGCGCTGGCGGCGCTTCCGGGCCACAGCGCGACCGAGTTCGTCGCATTGGCCGGGATGGGTGCGACGCCCGAGAAGAGCAGGGCGGGGAAGGCGACGAAGCTGCCGCCGCCTGCGACCGAGT
>JBAULD010000381.1:0-3137 GCA_049578005.1 Polyangiaceae bacterium | reverse complement strand
CGAAGAGACAGGCGGCCTAAGCGCCGACCGCTCCCGCGGAGTCTTTGGGACTATCGAATGGCATTCTTTTTCGAAACCCTCGTGGGTGGTCTTCTGGCCGGGATCATGTACTCGATTGTCGCGATCGGGTTCGTGCTCATCTACAAGTCGTCGGGCGTCTTCAACTTCGCGCAAGGATCGATGACGCTGTTCGCGGCGCTGACCTTCGTCAGCCTGACGGAGCGGGGGCTGTCGTTCGCGACAGCCCTCGGAGCGACTGCGGCCGCGATGGTGGTCCTCGCGCTCCTCGTCGAGCGCTTTCTCCTGCGATACCTCGTCAACCGTTCGCCGGTCACGCTGTTCATGGCCACTCTGGGCCTGAGTTACGTCGTCGAAGGGGTCGCCCAAGCGCTCTGGGGGGCAGACGTGCACGGACTCGACCTCGGCATCGAGGATACGCCGATTCCATTGCCGTTCGCCGGGCTCCGCATAAGTCGCTTCGACCTCGTCGCCGCCGGGGCAGCGGCCGTGCTCGTCCTCGCGCTTTCGCTGTTTGCCAGCCGGACGCGGATGGGTCTTTCGCTCCGGGCCGTAGCCGACGACCCGCTCGCCGCACTTTCGCTCGGCGTTCGCTTGCCGACCATCTGGCGGATTGTCTGGTCCTTGGCGGGCGTCGTCTCGCTCGTGGCGGGCTTGTTCTGGGGGGCGCGCTCGGGCGTACAGTTCTCGCTCACGCTGGTCGTGCTCAAGGCGATGCCCGTCCTCATCATCGGTGGCTTCGATTCGATCGCCGGGGCGATCATCGCCGGGCTCCTCGTCGGCGCCAGCGAGAAGCTGGCCGAGGTCTATATCGGGTCGGTCATCGGCGCGGGTCTCGAGAACTGGTTCCCCTATGCATTGGCGGTCGCCTTCCTACTCGTCCGGCCCTCGGGCCTCTTCGGCGAGCGCGAGATTGTGAGGGTTTAGTCCGATGGTCTGGCCGTCGATGTCCCTCTCTCTTTCGCGTGCATTCGGCCGAACGCACCGTTGGAAAGACCATACCGTCGGGAATGTCCTCCGGGGCGCCGCGGTCGTGTCGGCGGCAGTCGTCGCGTTCGTCGTCGTACCCCAGATCGGCGATGATTATTGGTTCACCGCTATCCTCATCCCGGTCCTCATCTTGTCGCTGGCCGGGCTGGGGCTCAACCTGCTGACCGGCTACGCCGGTCAACTCTCGGTGGGCTCCGCGGCGTTCATGGGAGTTGGCGCGTACGTCGCATACAACGTCCAGACTCGAATCCCGGGGATGCCTCTTCTCGTGAGCTTCATGGCGGGCGGCGCGGCCGCCGCTGCCTTCGGCGTCATCGCGGGTCTCCCGAGCTACCGCATCAAGGGCTTTTACTTGGTCGTATGCACGTTGGCCGTTCAGTTCTTTGCGGAGTGGACCTTCTCGAACTTCAGATGGCTTTCGAGGGGAAACTCCTCGGGGATCGTGTCGGTGCCGCCGCTCGTCATCGCAGGTCATGACTTCGGAACCATGGCGGGCCGCTATCTTCTCACCGTGGGCGTCGTCGCGTCTCTCACCGTTGTCGCCCGAAATCTCGTTCAAGGCGAGCTTGGTCGTCGATGGATGGCCGTACGCGACATGGACACAGCGGCGGCCATCATCGGCATTCCCGTGCTGAAGACCAAGCTCGTTGCGTTCGGGATCAGCTCCTTTTATTGCGGGATCGCCGGCGCTTTGTGGGGATTCACGTATCTTGGGACATTCGACCCGCGCACGTGGGACCTCGACCGCTCGTTCCAGATCTTTTTCGTGATCATTCTGGGCGGCATGGGGAATCTCGTGGGAAGTTTCCTCGGAGCGGCGTTCATGCTCCTTTTGCCGCTCGCAATGAGCCGTGCGGCCGCTGCCTGCTTCGGCGGCGCAGTGGATCAAGGGTCGATCGAGAACTACAAGAAGATCGTCTTCGGCGTGCTCATCGTCGTATTTCTCGTCAAGGAGCCGCGGGGGCTCGCGCAGATCGGAAAGACGCTACTCGGGAGGATACGGGCATGGCCACTCCGACGGTCGTAGGTCGCGAGCTGCGGCCGGCGTCCACGGTTCTGCAGGTCAAGGACGTCGAAGTCGTCTACAAAAAGTCCATTCTGGCAGTCCGCGGGCTGTCGCTCGAAGTTCGCGATGGATCGATCGTCGTGCTCCTGGGTGCGAACGGCGCCGGCAAGACTACCGTCCTCAAGGCTATCTCGAACTTACTTGGCGCCGAATCTGGTCATGTGACCAGAGGATCCATCGAGTACCACGGAGAGGTCGTAACCCACGCGGATCCGGCGGACCTGGTTCGCGATGGCCTCGCGCAGGTACTCGAGGGAAGGCGGTGCTTTGCGCACCTTTCCGTCGAGGAGAACCTCATCATGGGCGACTCGGCGACGCGCCGCACGCGTTCGGAGCTGAAAGCCGAGATAGAACGCATGTACCTCCTTTTTCCGCGCCTTCGCGACCTACGCCAGAGGAGCGCGGGCTTTCTGTCGGGCGGCGAGCAACAGATGCTGGCCATCGCCCGCGTTCTCGTGACTCGTCCAAAGCTCGTTCTCCTCGACGAGCCATCGATGGGGCTCGCCCCTCAAATGGTCGAGGAGGTGTTCGAGAGCATTCGGGGGCTCAATCGGCATTCCGGAGTCAGCTTTCTCGTCGCCGAACAGAACGCCGCGGTGGCTCTGGCTTATGCGCACCACGGATACATCGTGGAAAATGGGCGAATCCCGCGAGGAGGACCTGCCGCCGAGCTCCTCGCGGAGAACGACTTTCAGGCGCTTTACTTGGGCGAACTGGCAACGCACGATCGCGAGCGCGCCGCGGTGGCTCGACCGCGGCGGCCGGAGTTCGCGGTCGCCGAGAGGTGAGGGGTCCCCCGATCCGGCTCACGCGGGGAAGCGGACCCGGCTTGACGAAGAGCGGCACGGGAAGGCATCCAGGGGCGTCCGATCACTCCCGGTGCGGCGCCCGGAGTCGTCCGAGGGCGTCGGATGTCTCCCGGTGCGGCGCCCGGAGTCGTCCGAGGACGTCGGATGTCTCCCGGTGCGGCACCCGGAGTCGTCCGAGGGCGTCCGATCACTCCCGGTGCGGCGCCCGGAGTCGTCCGAGGGCGTCGGATGTCTCCCGGTGCGGCGCCCGGAGT
>JBAULD010000380.1:0-2984 GCA_049578005.1 Polyangiaceae bacterium | reverse complement strand
CTCCGGGGCCGGCGATGCGATTTCGCTCGAGAAGGCCGCGGTCTTCGAGGGTGCGAGCGAAGACGAGCGAGAGCACCCAGGCCGCGGCCACTTGGACGACGACGCGGCGGCGCCACACTTCCCAGGGGTCGCCCGTCCGCTTCGCCTCACGTTCTACGTCCCACTGCGCCTTCAGCGCCTCGGTCACGCCCGGCGACTCATCGGCTCGCGTGAGCAGATCGTCGCGGAGGACGGCCAGGACACGCTGGGCGGCCGAAAGGAACGCCGCCGTGTCGAGGGGAGCGCGCGGGTCGGACTGCGAGGGCGCAGCTGGTTGGGTCTTCTTCTTCGCGGCCATGGAACTCAGGCAGCGGGCGCCGCGGCGTTGTGGGGGTTCTCGATCCAGTCACGCGACCGGCGTCGAGGGGGCGACGACTTACACAAAGCACGAGTCATGGCCGAGAACGGTACCGCAAGGGGCCATGAAGGGCAGCGACGTTCGGGCGAGGGTCGCGCGACGCCGACTTCGATTCGGGTGAACGCCACGAGTCACTACGACAACCGCAACCATTGACGTCGGGGGGGCAGGCGGCAGCTGGCAAAGGACTTCGCGCGGCACTAAACAATTGGAATATGTCCGGTCCCGCCCGCACCCTCACCGTGAGCGTCGAGCTGCCCGTAGCATCGGGGGCGGTCGCTCCGGATTCCCAGGTCGTCAGTCAAGAGTTGCGCCGCCTGTGGATCATCGAGCAAGTGCGGGCGAAGCGCATTGGCGTCGGGAAAGCGGCGGAGCTTTCGGGAATGCCGCGCGCAGCCTTCATGCAGGCGCTCGGCGCGCATGGCGTTCCCGTTATCGACTATGCTCCGGCTGATCTTCAAGCCGAGCTCGATGCGCAGGGCGCTGGTTGATCGTCGTCCCCGACGCTGGGCCACTCCGCTCATTCCGAACCCGGCCGCGAAGTCGTGGGAAAGCGCAAAGCGGGCCGCTACCGCTTGAAAACTATTTCCGACGTTTAGGGACCTCGCCGTGGATCTCGAGGCGTTGCGCCGCGTCCTTCGACAGGACGATCACTCGCTCGACGACGCGAGCGCCATGTGGAGAAATGACCTTTGTTTCTACGACCGTTGCTTCGGAAGATCGCTTTGCACGCCGGATCCCGCTACTTTCCTGCTTCGGCTCGGCCATGACTCCCTCCTACCCGCTCCTATAATACTGCTCGTCGATCCAGGCCGCCAGCCCAGCGCAGCCGTCGACGACCAGGCTGGTGGTCTCTTGGTCGAAGAACCCTGGTTCCGTCGCATCGAGGTACACAACAGCGCGAACTTCCTTTCCCCCTGGGCTTTTGATGGGGACGCCAAAGAATGCGTAGCGATCCTTGCGCGTGCTCTCCGCCTATGGCCGCGTCATGGCGAGCACGTCGACGAGATAGCTTGCCCATTCTTCAAAGGTCTGGCTTGCGGCGCGATCAAATGTGCGAGGCTCACCACTGCGCGCGACGCGACCGATGACCCCGGAACGGATCGAGAACTCACGTCCGGCGCCCTTTTGCTCCGATCCCACATAGTCGACCGTCTGCTCCAACTTGTCACCGTCGACTCGATGGAGCGTGATCCGAAGCCACTCCAGCGGCGGCGTTCCGGACAACTTCTTGAGCCCGGCGACGGCGCCATGGATGACGTGTAAGCACCCACGCAGGTCATCCGGTGAAGAAATCTTGTCGTCGCTCGCGTCCTTGTGGAGAGACTGGGCGATCTTCAGGCCTGCTACCCAGAGGCCGGCAACGAGCCCCGCGGCGAGAGCGACGATGAGCCACCCAGACGGGTGCTCATTCCGAGCTTCGCGGACGATGGCAGCGGCGCCCGCACCAAACGCAACGATCACGCCGCCTATAGAGCCAAGCGTCTCCTTCACATACCATGGGCGTTTTTTTGTCCTCGGGATGCCAACCACGGCCAAGGAGGAGACGAGTCATCCGAGAGTATGTCAACTAACGGAAGTTCACGCGACGTGGTCCGAACGATCTCGGCGAGGCGGCCGCGGTTCCGCGTGCGCAGCGCCTTCACGCCACGCTTCTGGCGGACGACGCCGCCTCACGCGCCATCGCAGCACTCAGGCAGCGGGCGCCGGGGCGTTGTGGCGGTTTTCGATCCACTCGCGCGACAGACGCAGGACTTGGGACGGGAGCAGGCCCGGGACGCGTATCCCCTCGAGCGAAGCAGCAACCGACTCGTCGTGGGCGGGGAGAACGAGGAAGATCGCCTCGCACTCGTCGCGACGGGACGCATCGGCGACGGCGTCGACGAAGCGCTGGAGGCCGTAGCGGATGACCAGGCCGAGGTGCGACAGAAGCAGCGGCGCCCGCGCCGGGAGGAGCGACTTGGCGACGTCATCGCTCGCTTCGGCCGCGAGGTCGACGAGGCGCGCCCAATCGCTCCCGCGGTCACCCCTTTCGTGGGTTTCGTGGAGGACGGAGAAGTCGACTTCGTCTTCGCTCGCGCGGCGCTCCATGGCCTCAATCAGGAGACGGTCCACCCGGTGAACGGGAACACCGAGCCGTTCTGCGAGCCGCGGGAGGGTCTTCGGGACCAAGTCGGAGCGAACGAGCACGACACGCAACTGCTTCCGGTCGATGGCGCTCACCAGGCGATCGTCGATCTCGCGCGCCCCTAGCGCCTCGGGGGTGGCTTCCCGCGGCTCGAACGGGAGCGCCGTGCGGAGCCGGGTGAAGGTCGAGTGCAGCGTGCTGTACCGGGTGCGCGCTTCCTCGCCGGGGCGCTGGTACCCTTTGCCGGTCCATTGCAGACCGTTCGGTTCGAGGAGGCGATCGAGCTCGGGGCGATCGGGCAGCGCCCCGGCCTCCGGGTAACGGTCTCTCACCCGTTTTTGGATCTCGTTTGGGGTGAGGGCGTCGCCGGTGAGGACCGACGCGGTGAGCTCCACGGCGCGGCGCGGGTCCATTCCGCGGGGGTACATCTCGAACCGGGTCGAGCAGGCTGCGGTGGCG
>JBAULD010000379.1:0-5883 GCA_049578005.1 Polyangiaceae bacterium | reverse complement strand
GTCGCCGGCGGGAACCCGGCGTACACAGCCTTCGCAGAGCTCGAACTCGCCGGCAGGATGGGCCGCGCTGAGGAGAGCGTCTACGTAGGCCCATACGTGAACGAGTCCGCGCGCTCTTGCGGGTGGTTCGTCCCCGAGGCCCACTACCTGGAGTCCTGGGGCGACGGGCGGGCGTTCGAAGGCACCGTCTCGCTTTGTCAGCCGGTCCTCGCGCCGCATTCCGAAAGGCGTACGACGAGCGAGATCTTGTCCACGCTCCTCGGGGAGCCGCCGGCGACGTCCCACGATCTTCTCGCCGCGTACTGGCGGCGCCTTCGGAGCGACTTCGAGGCCGAGTGGCCCGCGTGGCTCGGCCGGGGACTCATCCCTGGCACCGGGTTCGACGCCGGGGCTCCGGACGTGCGGTTCGGCGCCGTCGCGGACGCCATCCGTCGACTCCCGGTGCCCCCGTCTGATGGACCGTCACTGGAGGTGACCCTGCGCCGGGACGCGCGGGTTCACGACGGAACGTACGCGAACAACGCCTGGCTCATGGAGATGCCCGATCCGACCACGCGCCTGACGTGGGGAAATGCGGCTTTGCTCTCGCGCGCGACAGCGGCCCGCCTCCGCGTCGCCGACGGCGACCTGCTACGCCTCGAGGTCGGCGGGCGACGCGAGACAGCACCCGCCCTGGTCGTTCCAGGCCACGCCGACGACTCGATCGCGCTTTCGCTCGGCTACGGCCGCACGGGCGACGGAGAGGTCATCGCGCGCGGCATCGGGTCGAACGGCTATGCCTTGCGTACCCGTTCCGGGCCATCGTTCGCCGAAGGCACCGCGGTGGCGACCGGCGGCCGCATCGAGCTCGCGCTCGAACAGGTCCACTCTTCGCTCGAGGGCCGAGACGACGAGATTCTTCTTCACCGAACGCTGAGCGAGTACCGCGGCGATCCGAGCTTCGCGAAGGAACGCGGCGAACGTCCGCCTTCGCTCTACGCGCACCAGCCGTCCGGGGCACGCCAGTGGGGGATGGTCATCGACTTGAACGCGTGCACCGGATGCGGCTCGTGCGTGGTGGCCTGCCAAGCGGAGAACAACGTTCCCGTCGTCGGCAAGGCCGGCGTCGCCAAGGGACGCGCCATGCACTGGCTCCGGATCGATCGATATTTCGTCGGCGGTCCGGACGATCCCCAGGTCGTCCTCGAGCCGATGCTCTGCCAGCACTGCGAGAAGGCTCCGTGTGAATACGTCTGTCCGGTGAACGCGACGACCCATAGCGCCGACGGCCTGAACCAGATGGTCTACAACCGGTGCGTCGGCACGCGGTTTTGCTCGAACAATTGCCCCTACAAAGTCAGGCGTTTCAATTGGTTCAACTATCACCAAGACGAAGCCGCCGAGATCGCGGCGGTGCACAACCCGGACGTCACAGTGCGCGCCCGAGGCGTGATGGAAAAATGCACCTACTGCGTGCAGCGCATTCGCGAAGCCGAGATCCGTTCCGAGGTGAGCCGGCGCCCCATGCTGGACGGCGACGTCGTGACCGCCTGCGAGCAAGCGTGCCCCACGCGAGCCATCACGTTTGGAAATATCGCGGACCCAGCGTCCCGCGTGCGCAAAGCCGGCGCGAATGACCGGCAGTTCGCCGTGCTCAACGATCTCGGAACGGTGCCGCGCACACGCTACCTCGCTCGCGTTCGCAACCCGAACCCGGAGCTCACGTGACGACCGCCGCCCTCGATCGGCGCGCGCTCCCCTCCGCCGCGGAGCAGGACGCCCCGGACGAATCCGTCCTCGTCGGCGCTTCGTCCGACGCGGCCATCACCGATCAGCTCCTCGGCGTGGTTCTCCGACCGCCGAGCTGGATGACGCCCGCATTGCTCGTCACGGCATGCGGGACGGTCGTCCTCTTCTCGGCGGTGGCCTTCACGATCGTGACGGGGATCGGTGTATGGGGAAACAACATCCCCGTCGCCTGGGCGTTCGCAATCACGAACTTTGTCTGGTGGATTGGCATCGGCCACGCCGGGACTTTCATCTCCGCGTTCCTTCTCTTGCTCGAACAGAAATGGCGGACGTCGATCAATCGCTTCTCCGAGGCGATGACGCTGTTCGCGATCATGCAAGCGGGACTCTTTCCGCTCATTCACATGGGCCGTTGCTGGTTTTTCTACTGGCTCATCCCCTATCCGGCGACGATGCAAGTCTGGCCTCAGTTCCGGAGCTCGCTCACTTGGGACGTGGCGGCGGTCACGACCTATTTCAGCGTATCGCTCATGTTCTGGTACCTCGGTCTCGTCCCCGACCTCGCCGCGATGCGCGACCGCGCGCCCGATCGATGGCGGCGGCGAATCTACGGGCTCTTCGCCGTAGGCTGGAGCGGATCGGCCCGTGAATGGAGCCGCTACCGAGTCGGGTACGGACTGCTCGCCGGGTTTGCGTGCCCGCTCGTCATCAGCGTGCACAGCATCGTCTCGATGGACTTCGCGATAGCGCAGCTTCCCGGATGGCACTCGCTCATCTTTCCGCCTTACTTCGTCGCCGGCGCAATCTACTCGGGCTTCGCGATGGTGTTGACGCTCATGCTCCCGGCCAGACGCCTCTATCGCGTCGAGAATGTCATCACTCGCAATCACCTGGACAACATGGGGAAAATGCTCCTGGTGACCGGCTGGATCGTGTTCTACGCCTATATGTGCGAGGCCTTCACGGCCTGGTACGGCGGCGACAAATTCGAAATCTATACGAACCTCGTCGCCCGCCCTTCGGGGCCTTACGCCTTGGTCTACTGGCTCGTCGTTTTCTGCAACTGCGTCGTGCCCCAAGTCCTCTGGTCGAGGAAAATGCGAACGACCCCGGCCATCTTGTGGGCGGTTACCATCTTGATTCAGATCGGGATGTGGTTCGAGCGGTACATGCTCATCGTCACGTCCGAGAGTCGCGATTTTCTCCCCTCTTCCTGGCGGCTGTATGCGCCCTCGGCGATCGATATAGCAATCATCACGGGTACGATTTTCTTCTTTCTCTTCCTATTTCTCCTTTTTCTGCGCTTCGTTCCCTTCATCGCAATCAGCGAATTGAAGGAAATGAAGCAGAAGATTCTCGAAGAGGAGCGAGCGCAGGCGCTGCCACCGACCAGCGAGGCGGCCCGTGCGTGAAGGGACGCTCTTCGAGTTCTCGTCGCCCGAGGCGATCATTGCCGCGGCGACGGCGCTGCGCGGCATGGGTTTTTCACGGCTCGAGGCGTACACGCCCTTCCCCGTTCCCGAGCTCGACGAGAAGCTGGCCCTGCGCCGCACGCGCATTCCACGCGCGGTTTTCGTTGCTGCGTCGTTCGGCTGCGCCCTCGCGTTCGCGATCATATGGTTCACGAACGCCGTCGACTATCCGCTCGATGTCGGAGGAAGGCCGCTCGATTCCTTTCCCGCGGACATTCCCATCATGTTCGAGACGACCGTCCTGCTCGGGTCGCTGACTTCATTTCTTCTCGTTTTTTTTCTCTCCGGGATGCCGCGCCTTCATCACCCGGTCTTCGACGTCGAGGGGTTCGAGAGCGCGTCCGTCGACCGATTCTGGCTTGGAATCGACGACCCGCAGCCCGTCAGCGAGGCCGTCCGCGACCGGATGGTCGCCCTCGGCTCGGGCGCGATTCGCACCTTTGGAGGCGTGTCGTGAACGGGACGTTATCGCTCGCGGCATGCGCGGTGGCCGCCGCGGCGTCCGCTTGCGACCA
This sequence comes from Polyangiaceae bacterium, assembly GCA_049578005.1. Taxonomy (GTDB): domain Bacteria; phylum Myxococcota_A; class Polyangia; order Polyangiales; family Polyangiaceae; genus Palsa-1150. Next base: position 2,168 of record JBAULD010000379.1, on the reverse strand, counting down.
GAGCCAGGTCTGGCATCGCCCGGACTGGTCGCTATCCCGGATGCAAGAGCAGCCGCGCGTCGATCCCTTCGACCCGCAAATGAGCGCACCGCCGCCGTTCACGGTTTCCCGCCGCGGCGGTCCCGTCCCGCCGCCACCCCTGACGCGCGCGCTCGTCGAGCGAGGACGAACGTACTTCGAGACTGTCTGCGCGACCTGCCACGGCATCCAAGGCGACGGGGTTTCGGTCGTGGCGACGAAGATGCTTCTACGGCGGCCCCCGTCTCTGCTCGAGCCCCGGGTGAGGGCGCTTTCGGACGAACAGATTCGCGAAGTGATCGAGCGGGGGTACGGCCTCATGCCGTCCTACGCGAGTGAACTCACGCCCGACGAGCGGTGGGCAACCGTCGCGTACTTGCGCGCGCTCGAAATTGCACAGGGGGTCGACGTGGGGATTCTTCCTCCCCAGGTAGCCCTCGAGCTCAGGCGGGCGGCACCGTGAATCGGCGTGCCGTACTCGCGCCGCTCGCGACGGGCCTCGCCGGGTTGATCTCCGGTGTCGTCGAACTGGGACTCGACCCGAAGCACGCCCTTTTCGCATATACGGCCGGTTTCCTTGCGGCGCTCTCGACGGCGGTGGGTGCGCTTCTCTTTCTCATGATCGCGCAGACCGCCGGTGCGCAGTGGTTCGTGATCTTCCAGCGGGTTACGGGCGCGGTCGCGGCGACGATGCCGATCTTCGTGGTTCTCTTCGTGCCGATCGCCCTCGGGACGAAGTGGCTGTATCCGTGGGCGAAGCCATCGGCCGGCCTCGACGAGCAATCGCGCGCGTGGGCAGCGCACGCGCACGCGTGGCTCAACGTCCCGTTCTTTCTCGCCCGGTCCTTTCTCTACCTCTTCTTGTGGGCCTCCCTCGCGATCCTGCTCCGCCACGAGAGCGTCCTGACCGATACGCGTCCCGAGGCGCGCTCCATTGCCCGCCAGCGCTTCGTGAGCGCGGCAGGCCTCCCGGTCATGGCGATCACCCTCACTCTGGCCGCGTTCGATTGGGTGATGTCGATGAACCCGCGCTGGACATCCGACATCCTGGGCGTTTATTCGTTCGCGGGCGCCTTCTCCGGGGCGATGGGAGCCACCGCCCTGGGGGCTTGGCTCGCTTGGCGCGCAAGGCTCCTTCCACGCGACGTGGGACCGGCGCACTTTCACGCGCTCGGGCGCGTGCTTCTCGTCGCCGTGATCTTCTGGGCCTACATCGGGTTTGCGCAGTTCCTTCTCGTCTGGATCGCGGACATGGCTCGCGAGACCTCATTCTACCTCGACCGGTCCGGCGGGGTCTGGGCGTACATGGCGGTGGTCCTTTTCGCGGCGCACTTCGCAATCCCATTCTTGCTCTTGCTCTCGCGGTCACTCAAACGCACGCCGTCGATGCTCGGGGTCGTGGGCGGCTTGCTCGTTTGCGCGCACGCGCTCGACGTCTACTGGCTCGTTGTCCCGGCGCTCCGCGGCGGCGTGCGCTGGCTGGACCTCCCCGTCGTCATCGGCGTCGTCGGCGTGGCCGGGGCGTTCGGTGTGTGGCGGTTCTTCAGTGCGCAACCAATCCCGGTTCGCGACCCCGCCTTGACGAAATCGCTCCGATACGAGTCGCCATGAGTCGGGCTGAGCACGAAGACTTCGCGCCAAGTGTGGAAGAGGACACGATCTCGCGTCGGGTTCTATGGGGCGCCGCCGCCTTGGCGGTGGTGGTGGTCATCGCCTCCTTCCTCGTTGCCGATCGCCTGCTCCACTTCTGGGCGCGCGGCCGGACACCGCTCTACGCCGCACAGCCGCCCTCGGCTCGTCCTCAGATCGGAATCGTGGAGCAGACGTCGATCCTCGACACGCGGCGTGGGCTCGATGAAAAGGCCCAGCAACGGGAGAGCCTTCGCCACTACGGATGGCTGGACATCGGGCATCGTTTGGCGAGGCTCCCGATCGACCGCGCGATGGACCTCGCGGCAGATCGGGACTTAGTGCGACGCGCCTTCGCACCGGACGGAGGCCGTTGATGCCGAAGTTCATACTAGGCCTTCTCGGGTTGCCTCCCGAGGGTTCGACCTCGTCGGTCGCTATCGACGCGCTCCATCTCTTCGTCATCTCCGTGACGATGGTGAGCTCGCTCGGAGTCTTTCTCGCAGCCCTCTACTTCGTGG
>JBAULD010000378.1:0-15011 GCA_049578005.1 Polyangiaceae bacterium | reverse complement strand
TCCGCGAGTCTCAGCTTTGAGCGGGCGAACCATAAGCTAAAAAAAGTCACCCGAGCGGTCAAAACGTCCATCGCATCCATCCCGTGTTCCTGGCGCGGTGCAGCGAGACCGCCGAGCATGACACCCTCGCCATACCCCCGTCGTGCTACGCCGAGCGCCCCATGACGCCTCGGATCGCCGCGCTACTCGGCATCGTCGAAGGGTTGACGGAGTATCTGCCCGTGTCTTCGACCGGCCACCTCGTTCTTGCCGGACACATGCTCGGCCTGGCGGACGATGACCCTGCGACATCTTCGTTCGAAATCGTCGTTCAGCTCGGAGCAATCCTGGCCGTGGTCGTGCACTACCGAGTGCTGCTCATGGAGCGCGCGCGCGGTCTGCTATCGCGCGACCCGGCGGCCGTGCGATTGCTCTCCGCAATCGCGATCGCCTTCGCTCCGGCCGCCGTGGTCGGCCTCCTCTTGCGAAAGACGATCAAAGCGCACCTCTTCGGGCTGCTTCCGGTGGCCGTCGCCCTCGCCGTGGGGGGCGCCGCGATGATCGCGATCGAGCGGCTCCTTCGGGCGCGAAGGCCCGGGCCAAGCGGCGTCCCCGCAGGCGCGCAAGGGCTCGATCAGGTGACGCCCGCGCGCGCACTGGCGATCGGCCTCGGCCAGTGTCTGTCGCTCTGGCCGGGAGCGTCTCGGGCGATGTGCACGATCGTGGCCGGACAGCTCTCGGGGCTTTCGACGGCGACCGCTGCGGAGTTCTCGTTTCTCCTCGCGCTCCCGACGCTGGGCGCGGCGACGCTCTACGAGGCGTCGAAGGCCCGGCACGTGCTCGCGACGCACGTCGGCGGGTCGAACATGGCCATCGGCCTGCTGGTCTCGTTCCTAGTCGCCTGGGCGGTCATCGCGAGCTTCCTCAAGTATCTGCGAACGCGCGGGCTCGAGCCGTTCGGGTGGTACCGGATCGGCCTCGGGATGATCGTGCTATGGGGGTTCTATCGCTGAGAGGAGCTTGAAGATGGGCGACATCATTTCCCGCCGTGAAGTCTTGAGACAGAGCGCCGCAATCGGCGTGATGGGCACGTTCGGCGTGGCCGCGTGCGGCAAAGAGAAGCATGTGGTCTCGTGCAACGACACGACCGGCTTATCGGCGGCCGACGTGCAGCTTCGGACGACCCTCGCGTACGTCGACATCTCGGTCGAACCGGGAAAGTCGTGCGCAAAGTGTCTGCAGTTCTTGCCCGGTCCGACGCCGGACGGATGCGGCGCATGCAAGATTCTCAAGGGGCCGGTCAACCCGAAGGGCAATTGCAAGTCGTTCGTCCTCCGACCGTCGACGTGAAGTCCGACGTCATCGCCTCGCCCGTACGCGCCTTCCGGACCACGCATGCACGACCGCGAGCGACGCGAGCGCCCCACACGCGGCAAAGAGCAGACGACCGGGTGATTGCGCGTGGCCCTCTCTCGGAAGCACCGCGAGACTGACGAGGGCCGCGAGCAGCGCGCCGCCGATCCCCGCGACGAGATTGACCGCGATCCCGATCGCGCCGCGACGGAATGGCCAGATCATCCCGGCGAGGGCGGCCGCGGCGCCGATCGCCATCGATGCGAGGAGGGTGTCGGAATGCATGTCTTCTCTCACTCGGCGACCGAATCGCCGTCCACCGATTCGACTTCACACAGCCACCACTCATCCGTCGGTTGGGCGGGCGGCAGCCGCACCAGAACTCGCTCGCCCGGATGAGCGTCTCCTAGTTCGCCGCGCATCACGCGGCACGAACGAAGCACGCGGGCCTGCACCCAGTCGACGAGCGAGCCGCGGAGCCGAGCGGGTCCGATCGGTTGAAAGAGCTCGTACGTCCCTCGCAGAATGGGCTCGTTGGGGCCGAGTTCGTAAACTCCGGCGCGCGCGACGTCGCGTACACGGATGACCTGGGGCATCGGTGCTCTTTCTTCAGGCAGGCGCGGCTGGGACGGGAGATGCGCGGACGGTCGTAACGATCAACGCATTGCCCGCTCGAAGGCCGCACGGGGCAACGATTGCCAGAACCGTTCCAGTGCAGCGGTCGTCTCGAGAGGTCTCTCGAAGTGCGGCATCCCGCGCGCGGACGACATTCGCAGCGCAAATCTGTCGTGGCGGCTGTGCAAGAACGCCTCGAGCTCCGCGCCACGAGAGCCGCGGGCGTCGTGCACGACGAGCACCGGCACCGTGAGAGCTCGATAGAGGCAAGAAGCTTCGCCGGCGGACGAGCGTTGGGCGATGGCCGCGAGTCGAGCGCGCCGGACGTCGGGCGCCTGTGCGTTCGCCTGCGTGTAAGCGACGAGTCCCTCGTCTGCCGGGCCGCGAAAGCGCGCGCGAAGCGAGTGGCGGACGAGGGGCCGCGTCGACGAGAGCGCGAAGAACGGGCGTGCAGCGCGCTCCCCGAGCCAGTTCTCCAGCCACTCTCCGAGCGACTCGAGCAACGCACCGCGTTCGGCGACCAAACAGGACGGCTGGAGCATCACGATGGATCGAACGAGCCCGGGTTCGTCCCGGGCGACGCGCGCCGCCAGCACCGAGCTGCGGCCGAGCGTCAGAAGGTCGAGCGGGAGGTCGCCACGACGGAGCTGCTGGAAGAGCTCCCCGAGCAGGGTCGCGGACCGCGCGGGGGCGCATGGCGGCTGGAACCCGTTGGAGAGGCCGAACCCGGGCAAGTCGACCGCGAACGTGGGGCGGCGCCAGCGAAAGCTCTCGAAGAGCGGACGCACTTCGTAGGCGGTCGACGTGGCCCGGAGATCGTGCATCAGCACGAGGGAGCGACCCGAGCGCCGGTCGGCACAATAGAAGCACAAGCGTCCGGGTTCGTGGCCGCTCGGCTTCCAGCGTCGGCACTTGCCATCGATCGCCGGGCCAAGTTCGTGAGCGCTTGGGCAAGGCTTCATCGCCTTCGCCTCCGTCCAGGTGTGATTGTCAGGCCGCACGAGTCCGGGCAGCCTGCGCGCGCAACGGTGCGATCGATGTGCCAAGCTGGCTGGGCCGGAGCGAAGCCGCTGAGTCGGCAGAGAGCGTGGGGTGGTCAGAATGAAGTCGAGGACGCGCGTATCGTTTCCCTCTGCGTCCTTCGCGACTCTCCGGCCGGACCCACGCCGTGATCGGAGATCGCCGAAGCGGCCATCGTGAGGGCGATCGCAAACGCAGCCGCGGGCGCCACTCGCCGGGATCGCGGCGCTAGTGGCGGAACCGGTTGGGCAACCTTGTCGTTCATCGCGTCGCGCAGCGCGCTCCAGAAACTGCCTGCCGTCTGCCAGCGCTCGGCGGGATACACGGCGAGGGCGCGCAAAAGTGCGGCTTCCACTTCGTCGGGAACGGACAACGCGAGGGCACGGGGCGTGGGGCGCCTCTTGAGGTCGGTCGCGACTTTCACGAGCTCGTCGGTCGTGCCGTCACCCATCGGCTCGGTCCCGCTCACGAGCTCGACGAAGATGAGGGCCAGCGCGAACACGTCCGTCCAAGGACCGGTGACGCCGTAGCCGGCCGAGAATTGCTCCGGTGCGCCGTATTGCGGCGTGAACGCGCACGATTGCAGCGCAGGCCACCGCTCCGAAAGTGCTCGCCGTGCATCGGAAAAGAAGCTCGCCGTGCCGAAGTCGAGAAGCTTCGTGATGCGCTCGTCGCCTCGAGCGTCGCCGAGAACGAAGATATTGCCCGGCTTGAGATCGCGGTGACAGATGCCTTTCCTGTGAGCGAGCGCGAGCGCATGCGCCACGGGCTCGAGCAAGGCGAACGCCTCGCGGAGATTGCGTGGGGCAAGCCCGGCGCGCCGCTCTTGCCAGAGCACCGCCTCGAGTGTCTCGCCTTCGAGCCATTCGAGAACGAGGTACGGGACCCAGTCTCCGCCGGGCGTGACGAGCGTTGCCATATCGCGCGCTTGGACGATGGCCGTCGTGCGCTCCGAGAGCTCGGCGAGGATGGCGCCTTCTTGTACGAAGGCGTGCAGGAGACCTTCACGCGCCTCGGAATCGAGCGCTTCGAACCCACGGAATGCCTTGATCGCCACCGGGTGCTTCCAGAGCGTGTGGCGAGCCCGATAGACGACCGAGAAGCCGCCTTCGCCGACCAGTTCCTCGACGGCATAGCGACCCGAAATCGTGGTGTGGACCAGTCCGAACGGGTCTGCGCTCTTGGCCATGTGCGGAATTCCCAAGACTGCAAGTGGCATGCGCGGTCTCCCGGCGGGCCGGGGCTTCCCCGTCGCCCCCGCGGCAATGGCCGCGTTCGTGTCGTGGGCGCACACCGAGCGCCGGGCCGGGAGATCGACGATCCGCGCGCCTTCACGCGAAGCGTCCGCGGCAAATCAAGCGCGCGCGACGAGCTCGATTCGCGTCACCTCGGCGCCGGGTCCCACCCGCATGGGCGGCCCCCAATAGCCGGTCCCCGTGCTGACGTAGATCCACGTGCGCTCGACGAGGTGAAGGCCGGAGATGACCGGCTGGTCGAGTCGCGCGATCCAGTTGAACGGAACCATCTGTCCGCCGTGGACATGTCCGGAGATTTGCAGATCGACGTCGCAACGGAGCGCGTCTTGGAGCGCCTTCGGTTGATGCGCGAGGAGGACGACGGCGCGAGACGGGTCTCGTCCGGCGAGAGCCTTGGGTACGTCTTGCCCGTGACTGGCGAGTATGCGGTGGGCGCTGGCATCGTCGACCCCGGCCAAATCGAACGCGTCGCGAATCGCAACTCGCTCGTTACGGAGGACGCGAACCCCCAGGGTGCGCAGATGGGCGATCCACGCGTCTGCGCCGGAGTAGTATTCGTGATTGCCGGTCACGAAGAAGACGCCGTCCCGGGCCCGTAGCTCCCGCAACGGCTCGACGAGGGCTCCGAGCTGTTCGACGCTGCCGTCGACCAGGTCGCCGGTGATGACGATCATGTCGGGCGCGAGCTTGTTGGTCTCCCGAACGACCCCTTCGAGAAAGTCGCGCCCGATCGTGGGACCGATGTGCACGTCGGTGAGTTGGACGATGCAGTAGCCCGACGCCGAGACCGGCAGACGAGCCAGCGGGATACGCACGCGGCGAATTTCGAAGCCTCGGGCCACGTTGGCGATCCCGCCGAGTCCGATGAGCGCCGAGATCCCGCCGATCGACGCCGCGAGCGTACGCCCGAGGAGCACCCGGCGATCGGGATCCGTAGGGAGCGCCCCTGCCAGGGCTCCGAGCCCTCGCCCGACGTCAGATAGGGCCGTCAGCAAGAACAAGTAGAGCGCAAAGCCGAGCCACGTGTACACGATCCATGCGAGCGGCGAATTGAGCGACCGCGGGAGCCATCGCATGCCGACGAACACTACCGGCACGAGCGCGGCCAACGCGAAGACAGCGAGGGTGAGGCCCCTTCCCCAAGGAGCCGCCCACGCCGCGTCGCGAACGAGCCGCGCCCAAACGTACTGGTGCATGAGCCACGAGAGGCCCGAAAGCACCGCCGCGGCCACCAGCATCCGACTCGCGCTCATGGGGGCTAGGATGCACCGATTGAAGCCGCGGTCTCAAATGCCCTGGGTCCGCCTACGGGGGAGCGAAGAGTGTCCTCTTCTACAGATATCGAACTCTAGATATCGAAGTAGAGGTAGAACTCGTACGGCGTCGGGCGCATCCGCACGGGCGTGAGCTCCCGATTGCGTTTGTAGTCGAGCCACTCGTGGATCGCGTCCTTCGTGAAGACGTCGCCGCGAAGCAGGAACTCGTGGTCGCGCTCGAGCGAGTCGAGCGCTTCTTCGAGACTGCCAGGCATGTGCGGCACTTCTTTGAGCTCTTCCGGGCTGAGGCCGTAGATGTCCTTGTCCAGCGGATCGCCCGGGTTGACCTTGTTCTGGATCCCGTCAATGCCCGCCAAAAGCATCGCGCTGAACGCCAGGTATGGGTTGCAACTCGGATCGGGAAAGCGCACCTCGACGCGGCGGGTCTTCGGATTCGGGCCGGTGATCGGGATGCGGAGGGCTGCCGATCGGTTTCGGCTGGAGTAAGCGAGGTTGATCGGCGCCTCGAAGCCGGGCACCAAGCGACGGTACGAGTTGGTCGTGGGGTTGGTCAGCGCCGCGATCGACTTCGCGTGCTTGATGACTCCGCCGATGTAGTGGAGGGCCAAGTCCGAGAGGCCCGCATAGCCGTCGCCACCGAAGAGGGGCTTACCCTCCTTCCAGATCGACTGGTGCGTGTGCATCCCGCTGCCGTTGTCGCCGAACATCGGCTTGGGCATGAATGTCGCCGCCTTGCCGTGCTTGCGCGCGACGTTCTTTACGACGTACTTGAACCACATCAGCTGATCGGCGCACTCGACCAGGCGCTTGAACCTCATGCCGATCTCACACTGGCCGCCGGTGGCGACCTCGTGGTGACCGACTTCGACCTCGACCCCGGTTTCCATCAGCGTTGTCATCATCGCCTGACGGATGTCGCCGAGCGTGTCCGTGGGCGGGACGGGGAAATACCCTTCCTTGTGCCGAGTCTTGTAGCCGAGGTTCGGGAACTCTTCGCGCCCGCTATTCCAAGTACCTTCGACGCTATCGATGTAGTAGTATCCGCAGTTGGGCTGCGACTGGTCATAGCGGACGTCGTCGAAGAGAAAGAACTCGGCCTCCGGCCCCATGAACGAAGTGTCGCCGATGCCCGTCTGGCGCAAGTACGCTTCGGCTTTCTTGGCGATGTGCCGAGGGTCGCGCGAATACGGCTGCTTGGTGATCGGATCGAAAATGGAACAAATGAAGCTGATGGTCGGAGTCGCGTAAAACGGATCGATCACCGCGGTTGCCGCGTCGGGGATCATGACCATGTCTGAAGCGTTGATCGGCTGCCAGCCACGTATCGACGAGCCATCGAACGCAAGGCCATCTTCGAACAGGCCCACGTCGAGGCGGGTCGCCGGGATCGTCGTGTGTTGCCACACACCCGGGAAATCGATGAACTTGAGGTCGACGAACTTGACGTCGTGCTTCTTGGCGAGCTCCAAGGCTTCCTTCGGTGTCATGTTTCCTCCGTGGACCACGTGGGGGGTCCCTCAAATCGCTTCCTTACCACGCTCGCCCGTACGGATACGAACCGCTTCTTCGACGGAGACGACGAAGATTTTTCCGTCGCCGATGCGCCCCGTCTTGGCGCTTTTCTCGATCGCGTCGAGCACGTCGTGCACGATTTCGTCCGGCACCACAACCTCGATCTTAACTTTGGGCACGAAGTCGACGACGTACGCCGATCCCCGGTACACCTCCTTCTTACCGCCGGTGCGGCCAAAACCCTTGACTTCGGTCACGGTCATTCCCTGCACACCGACCTCGGCGAGGGCATCCTTAACTTCGTCGAGTTTGAAAGGCTTGATGATGGCTTCTATTTTCTTCATTCGTATTCTCTCGGCGGAGACGGATAGAAGCCCGGCGGGGCGCCTGATGCAAGCCTCATGAATGCGGGTACCAAAGCCAGGTTTCGTCGGTGTTTCGGCTAGGCCATGACGCGACGCGCAGAGATCCCATCGCCTGCCGCTTCCCTGAGGCTCGGTCGCTATCCCACGCCGGTCGAGCGTTTGGACGAGCTCTCCGGGCAAGAATCGTCCCTGTGGGTGAAGCGCGACGATCGAACGAACGAGATTTACGGTGGAAACAAGGTGCGAAAGCTCGAACGCTTACTTGCGGATGCGCGCGCTCGGGGGGCTCGACGCATCGTGACGGTCGGAGCCGCCGGCAGCCACCACGTCCTCGCGACGACCTACTTCGGAGCGCGTGCGGGGTTCGCCGTCGAGGCCGTCCTCGTACCGCAGCCGCGCACCGATCATGTCGTCGAGGTCCTTCGAGCCGCCGTCGGACTCGGGATGACGCCATTCCCAGTGTCTTCGTGGGCGGCGGCGGTGCCGGTGATCATCCAGCGCGTTGCCCGGGGCGGGCCAGAGACACGATTTTTCATGCTCGGCGGGTCGAGCCCCGTAGGCGCCATGGGTTACGTGTCGGCCGCGCGAGAGCTAGCCGAACAGGTGCGCGCCGGAGAAATCCCGGAGCCCGACCTCTGCGTCGTTGCGCTCGGTTCAGGCGGCACCGCAGCAGGTCTCACGGCGGGGTTCGCCGAGCAACGAATGAAGACCAAGGTCGTGGGCGTGTGTGTGTCGAGACCCCCTTGGGCACTCGGCGCGGCCGCGCGCTTTCTGGCCCACGCATGCAGCAAGCGGGCCAAAGAGGACGCGCCGCGGCCACACGGGACCGACGCGGGTGACGCACCCGCGCGGCGGTTCTTCGTAGACGCTCGCTTTCTCGGGGGCGGATATGGCCATGCCACTCCCGAAGGCCAAGAGGCGACCGAGGTCGCCGCGAGCGCGGGTCTAGCGCTGGACCCCACGTACACGGCGAAGGCGTTCGCCTCGGCGCTCTGGAACGTGCGGGCGCGCCGCGGCCGAATCATCCTCTATTGGCACACGCTCTCGAGCGCCCCCATGGGACCGCTTCTCGAACGTGCGCCGAGCGAGGAGCTGCTTCCAGGTTCGCTCCGGCGTCTTCTGCTACCGGCGGACGCCTAGATCGTCGCAGGTGTCGTGGACACAGCGTCCGTAGGGGGGGGACGCGGCGCGGGGGTGGCATCGCGCGCTCGCGGCCCTCCGGCCGCTGGGCTACTCTTCCACGTTGCGCGTTCTCGCGCTGAAACTCCCGGGCCCCTCATGGCACAAAAGCATCGCTTCCCACCGGAGCCAGATACGGAGCCGGACCTCGGACGGCCCCTCGTGTCGGCTCAACGGCCGAGCGCGCCCGCACCCAAGAGCAGACGCGAACGCGCGGAAGCGCCGACGCTTCCGCCACCGCGCGCCGCGACGCTCGATCGCGCGGACCCTCAAGCCGACAACGGCGCCTCCCAACGCCCCGCTGGGCGCGATCCGGGCGACGTAGACGGGCGACCGTCCGGGGTCCGGTCGCGTCGAGCACCCCGGCCGTCGACGCCCGCTGCAACGGTCGACGAAGTGGTCGCGGATCTGTCGAAGGATCCGCGGCATGAACAAGACGAAGACTAGGCCCGATCCGAACTGGATTCGGGCTGGGTTCGGCGCGGGCGGAATCGTCGCGGGCAGTCTCCTCGGGATCGATTGCGGCAATGACCCGCCGGACCCCTCGGATGCTACCGTTCCGGCAGTCGAGTCCACGACGGCAGCGCCGGCGCCGACCGCGACTCTCGTCGCTTCCGCGCCGGCAAGCCCAGAGGCGGGCGGGGGCCCCTGTCCGGACGACATGGTGCTGGTGGACACGAGCTTCTGTCCGGATATCGAACGGCGATGCCTCGACGTGGAGCACGAGCACATCAACAACCTCGAAATCTGCCACGCATTCGCGCACGGGCAGCGCTGCCGCAGCACGCCGCGGCGTATTGCTTTCTGCATCGACCGATACGAGTACCCAAACCGTGCGGGCGCACACCCCGTTTGGATGCTCGACTGGTACGAGTCGCAGGCGACATGCCGGTCGAAAGGCAAGCGCCTCTGTTGGTCGAGCGAATGGACGGCGGCTTGCGAGGGTCCCGAGCACACGCCGTTCCCGTACGGGTTCGAGCGCGATCATCGGATATGCAACATGGACAATTTCTACATCGAACCGATGAGGCCCGGGCCGCAGGCGCAATTTTTCTTTTACTCGAAAGAACAGGAAGTCGCCTTCAAGGAGTTGTCTCGCCTCGACCAGAGCGTGCCGAGCGGGTCGATGGAAAAGTGCGCCAGCGGCTTCGGCGTTCATGACTTGACGGGCAACTTCGATGAGTGGGTCGTCAGCGACGAGGCGCCGCGCGAGAAATCGCGTTGGGCCGGGCTGAAAGGCGGCGCGTGGGGCCACGTGCGAAGTCAGTGCCGGCCGATGACTTACAGCCACGAACCCGAGTTTCGGTACTACTTCGTCGGGTTTCGCTGCTGTCGCGACGCCGACGACGTCCCGCGGTGGTCGCCATCGCCCGAAGCGGTCCCTGCGCCCGGCGTCGAGCCCAACGATTTTGCGCCGGACCCGATCGTCCCGGTCGATCCACCCGGCCCGTCGAAGACGAAGTTCACTTGGGTAGCGACGGCCAAGCAGGAGTGAAAACGCCGGCGAAGCCGAACGCTCACGCTCGTTGACGTGGACATACGTGGACCTGGCCGTCTGACGATCAGTCCGACATCGCGTTCGTGCCGGTGGGTCGCTGGAAATTCACGGCTACGTTACGTCCACGCCCACGACGGCTGGGGATGTACACGACGCTCGAGCTCGCCCTTCGATTGCGCGGGGGGTCGCCCCGTGGGACATTGAATGGCGTGCGGGCGGGACCCGCGCGAGTGGGCCAAGGCGAAGTGAATCCCGTTCAGCTATCGCTGCCGATCGACGAGTTCCTCGCACGACCTCAGGCTCACGGCATCCCGCGCCAGCGCCGAATCTTCAGCAACAGGAACCTGCGGATGAGCGGCATCTCGTGGGTCGGATTCGACATGGACTACACGCTGGCCATCTACAACCAGCAGGAGATGGACGAGCTCTCGATTCGAGCGACCATCGCGAAGCTCGTCGAGCGCGGTTACCCCGAATTCGTTCGATCAATCCCCTATCAAACGGCGTTCCCCGTACGCGGGCTGCTGATCGACAAACGGTTCGGTCACATCTTGAAGATGAACTGCCACAAGTTCGTCACCAAGGGCTACCACGGCCTGCGCGAGCTCGCGAAAGACGAGCTGCGACAGCTCTATCACTCGAAGAAAATCCGCCCGGCGACGCCGCGCTACCACTGGATCGACACGCTCTACGCGCTCAGCGAGGCGACGCTCTACGCAGCGCTCGTGGAAGCGATGGAACAGCGAGGGCTCGCCATCGACTTTGCAAAAACGTTCACCGACATTCGGGAGTGCATCGACGAGGCTCACCGCGACGGGACGATCCTCGAGACGGTCGCGGCGGACTTCACGCGTTTCGTGCGCAAGGACCCGGAGCTCGCGCCGACGCTCCACAAGCTGCGGAGCGCGGGCAAGCACCTCTTTCTCCTGACGAACTCGCGCTGGCCTTACACCGACAAGATGATGACGTATCTGCTCGATGGCGCGATGCCCGAATACCCGCACTGGCGCAATTACTTCGACGTCGTCATCGCCGCGGCCATGAAGCCCGCCTTCTTCCAGGAGCGGCGCCCGCTCATGGAACACGACGGGGGCGACCTCGCTCCGGCGAGCCTGCCGCTCGAACGAGGTAAGATCTACGAGGGCGGCAACCTCCAAGACCTCGAGATCGCGCTCGGCGCGGTCGGCGACGAAGTCCTCTACGTGGGCGACCACATCTACGGCGACATCCTCCGCAGCAAGAAGGAAAGCGCGTGGCGGACCGCCATGATCATTCAGGAGCTCGAAGGCGAAGTGAACGCCCACGACTCGTGCCGCGAGGACATCGCCCGAGCCGAACACCTCGAAGACGCACGCGACCGGCTCGAGGACGAGCTCCGATTTTACCAGGGTCGGTACAAGGAGCTCTCGCGCCGTATCGAACAGCCGCCGGCGAAGACGAACGGTGCACATGCGGGCGGATCGGAGTCCGACCGCAGCCGCATCAAGCGTGCGATCGACCGCGTTCGAGGACGACTCCGCCTGGTCGACGGGGAGCTTCAGGCGATCGAGCGCCGCATCGACCAGAGGTTCCACCCGTTCTGGGGGTCCCTGCTCAAAGAGGAGAACGAAGAATCGAGCTTCGGGTCACAAGTCGAGGACTACGCGTGCCTCTACACCTCCAGAGTGTCGAACTTTCTCCTTTATTCCCCGCAGCAGCACTTTCGCAGCCCGCGAGACGAGATGGCGCACGAGCTCGAACGAGGTTCGGATTGATCTTGCTTTCCCGCTCGACGAAGTCGCGTGAGCGACTACCCTTGCCGCCTCTGTTATGCTCGAACTGCCGCGCGGCCGCCTGAAGCAGCGCCCCGAAGATTTCGTCGTCGAAGAAATCCCGGCCTACGCGCCGAGCGGCGCGGGCGAGCACGTCTTCGTGCGCTTCACGAAGCGCGACGCGACCACGCTCGACGCCGTGCGCGCGTTCGCCCGAGCTCTCGATTGCGACCCGCGCGAGGTCGGCTTCGCCGGAATGAAAGACAAGCGCGCCGTCGCTACGCAGACGATATCGCTCCACACGCCCCGCGGCGTCGATCCGAAAGCCGTCGCGGCTCGGGCCCTCTCGCTGGCGGTCGACGGGATCGTCGTTCACGAGGCGGCACCACACGGCAACAAACTCAAGCCCGGGCACCTCGAAGGAAACCGCTTCGAAATCACGGTGCGGGACGTCGCGCGGGATCGGATCGCCGAAGTGACGGCGGCCCTCGATCGCGTCGCACGAGTCGGAGTGCCGAACGCGTTCGGGTCGCAGCGTTTCGGAGTCGAAGGGGACAACGCGCGGCGAGCCCTCGCGTGGCTGCGCGGTGAGGAGAAGGGCCCGCGCGATCCGCGCGTGCGCCGGTTTCTCTGGTCGTCGCTGCAATCGGCCGTCTTCAACGACGTGCTCGATTCGCGGGTCCGCGACTCGACTTGGGCGACGCCCGTCGAGGGCGACCTGTTAAAACTTCGTACGTCCGGGGGGCTCTTCGTCTGCACGGCCGTTCAGACGGACGGAGAGCGCGCGGCCCGGGGCGAAGTGTCGCCGACGGGCCCCATCATCGGGGCCCGGATGCGTTGGCCCGACGGCGCGTCCGGAGAGCTCGAGCGCCGGATCGCCGCCGAGCGGCTCGGAGATGGGTTCGATCTCGCCAGCACACGGCCTCTCGGGGAGGGGAGTCGCCGGGCGCTTCGCCTCTGGGTCCAAGACATGCGCTGGGAGGTCGTCGACGACGATCCCGGGCATCGAGCGGCCAGCGTGCGGGTTTACTTCGTGCTACCGAAAGGGGGCTACGCGACGACAGTCCTCGGTGCTGCCCTGACCGTCGACGAAACGGACGAGCCAACGGAGGCATCGTCACTGTCACAGGACGAATCTACATGAATGCTCTCATCGAACGCGTCAAGAGCGCGATGGTCGGACTGGGGACGGGGTGGATCCTCCTTCTCATGCTGCTCCTCAGCGTCGTGTCGCTCGCGATCATGCTCGAACGCGCGTGGCTCTATTGGTCGCTCCGCGACAACATCGACGACTTGATGCGCGACCTCGGGAGGCTGCTTCGCGGCAACGACTTGGACGGGGCGCGGCGCCGGTTGGAGGAGTCGCGGAGCGCGGAGGCCGCGGTCGTCATCGCGGGCCTCGTCGAGGCGGACCGGGGCGTCGCTTCCGCAGAAGAGGCGATGGATGGCGCGAGCGCCCTGCAGCGCCTGAAGCTGGAGAAGCGCCTCGCGTTTCTGGGCACGCTCGGAAACAACGCACCCTTCATCGGCTTGCTCGGAACGGTCATCGGAATCGTTGCCGCGTTCGACGAGCTCAGCAAAGTGAAGATGGCAGCCTCGGGCGGCTCGACGCAGTTGGCGCCGGAGGCCGTCATGGCACGAATTTCCGAAGCCCTCGTGGCGACCGCGATCGGGATTCTAATCGCGATTCCGGCAGTCGCGGCCTTCAACGCGTTTCAGCGTGTGGTGCGAGGTACCATCGCGAACACGGAGGCGCTCGGGCACGTGCTCCTCGCGCACCTGAAGGCGGCCCCGCTTGCCGCAGGCCCTGGAGAACCCTCACGGGACGAGCGCGCGGGCGATTCGAGCGCTTCGGGCCGAGGCAAGGGAGACAAGTCCGACGCGTCGGAGAGGAACTGACATGGCAGGCGGCGCCCAAGAGGCCGATGACGCGATCACAGGCATCAACGTCACTCCGTTGGTCGATATCACCCTCGTGCTCCTCATCATCTTCATGGTGACGACGAAGATCGTGCTCAATCAGACCGTGCCGCTCGACCTGCCCAAAGCAGCGACCGGAACGAGCGACGTGCAGATCGTGTTCAGCATCATCCTCGCGGTCGATGGGCGTGCGGTCGTGGACGGCAAGCAGATCGCCAGTGACGAAGACATCTTGCCGCTCGCCCGCGAAGCCCAAGCTCAGCACACGGACCTCCGCGTCGTCATCAAGGCGGATTCCGCGGTGACGCACGGGCGGGTGATTCACGTGCTGGATTTGCTGAAGCAGGCTCACGTGAGCAAGATCGCATTCGGCGTGACACCAGCGCCGCTGGCACCGCAGCCGCCAGCACAGCAGCATTGAGACGACCGCGATGCAGGGCAGCAGCGAGAAGGAACTCCCCGAAAACGGCGGACCTCGGGTATCTCCCTTCGCGACCGCGGGCGGAGCCCTGGCTCTATACGACGACCCGATGAGCAAGGTGCTCGGGCTCGACGCGAAGACGTCGACCCTGGGCGCCTGGTTTGGCTTCACTTCCGGGTCGACGCTCCTACTCGTGGCCCTGATGGCGCTGACCAGCGTCGTCGCTTGGATTCACTCGATGCAGCCACGCGCAGTCGGGGCACCTCCCGACGAGATAGACGTCATCAAAGAAGATCCGCCGCCACCTCCACCGCCGCCGGAACCGGAGCAGGTGAAGCCCGAGCCCGTGGCTGCCCCACCCCCCCGGGCGCACGAGGCACCTCCGCCTCCGGCGCCCGCGCAGGCGGCGAAGGTCCTCGCGCGCGAGCCCGACCCGAACGAGCCGGTCGATCTGACGGCCAACACGATCGTCCAGGGCAACGGAGATAGCTACGCGGGAGGATTCACCTCCGGCACGGGAACCAACGGCAACGCAGTCCACACCATGCCCGCCGCCGGGGGCGTTCCAGGGGGGACGGGGACCCGGCCCTCTCCCCAGGTGGCCGGCCCGGACCTCGCGCGTCCGGCGTCGGTCGGGAACACCGACTGGAACCAGTGCCCATTCCCCGCCGAAGCGGACACCGCGCAGATCGACGACGCGTTCGTGACGCTGCAAATCGACATCCGCCCTGACGGTCGGCCTTCGGACGTACGCGTCTTGAGCGATCCCGGCAACGGCTTCGGACGCGAGGCCCGCAAGTGCGCGTTGCCAAAGGTTTACGTGGCGGCCCGCGATCATGACGGCGCCCCGATCGCTGGTACGACG
>JBAULD010000377.1:0-14583 GCA_049578005.1 Polyangiaceae bacterium | reverse complement strand
GGCTCGGCCGGCGCCTGGACGGCGGCCGCGGCGAACGTGGGAGGCGGGTCCGCGCTCGCGCTGGGACCCGCTTTGCTCACCACGAAGAACGCACCCGCTCCGAGCACGAGCGCCGTTCCCAACATTCCGACGACCCAACGCTTGCGCGACGACGCTCGGAATTGCGGATCGCCCATTTCAATGGGTCCGCCGAGGTCCACGCTCACGGGACGGAGGCTGGCCGTTGGGACGAGCGGCATTGCGACGGGCCGGATCGACGGCGCCGGCAGCGCCGCAGCCGGGGCCTGCAGAACGGCGGGCAGCGTTCCGACTGGCGCCTGAACGACGACCGGCGCTGGCACGGACTTCACTCCCGTGAGAGGCGGCATCGTGACGGGAGCCTGCATGACCGCGGGCTTCGCCTGGGGAGCCGGCGGCGCCGCCCCGTCCGAGAGGCCCAGCAAGTCGGCGAGCTTCATCCATTTGTCGGAGCCGTCGGCCAGGACCATCGAGTTCTCGTCGACTCGACCGTTTTGGAAGGCGTCGTCGAGCTGATCCAGAGTGACGCGCTCCACGTCACCGTCAGCGAGTTTCACGTACCACATGCCGTCGACGCTCATGGGGCCTCCTGCCGCTACGAGGGGTTCAGAATGACAAAGGTCCGCGCGCCCCGCACGCGGAGAACGCAACAAATGGGGCCAATCACAGTGAGGCCAAACTCGTCCAGCGTAGCTGTCCTCGAATGTCCAGGCATTTTGGCTTGGCACGTCCTGTGCCGCTCTTACGGACGAAAACCGAACACGAGGATCCTCCCGTTTCTCGCATCCGGGGCGTAGGCGTTTCCGTTGGCGTCTGCCACGCCGTTGCGGGCGCCTTCTGCGCTCGGGCCGGCCGCGACCACGCTTGGTCGGCCCCGATCGTCGAATCGAGCCACGGTGAGCTTGCCAGCCTTGCCCGCCGCTACATAGAGGAGACCCCGGCCCTCGAGCCAATCGATGTTGTCGACACCGGCCCCCGTGTCCAGCACGGCGAGAGGCGCACCGTCGCGGCCTCCGTCGAGCACTTGCACGTGGTCCGTGCAGCCGATGAACACGAAGCTGCGCGATGAGTCCACGGCGATTCCGCGCGGACCTTCCGCCCCACATCCGGAGCTCCAATTCGCCTTCAGCCGATGGGACTTCACGTCGATGACGACCGTGCGGTTCTTGTCCTCGAGGTTGGTCAGGAAGACCCCGTGCGAATCGTCAACCGCGTAGCCCTCGGGCGCTCCGTCGAGCCGGATCGTGGTCTTCGTTCTCAGCGTTTCCGGCGCCGACGCGTCGAGGACGACGAGCGACTGAGCGCGAGGCGTCGTGACCCAGACCTCCTTCGCGGACGCGACGTAGGCGACTCCGTCCGTGGGCGACGTCAGTTTGAGGCACGAACCGAGCTTGAGCGCGACCGCATCCACCACGCAGACTTCACTCGTCGCTCGGTTGCCGATATACGCGTAGCCATCGCCGACGGCGACCGCGCTCGGCCCCACGATCCGCTTCTGCCCGCGGACCTCCCGCTCGGCCGTATTGAACCCGTCGATGCGCTTGAATTCCCCGCTCGTCAGGTCGAGCACGTCGACGCTGCCCGTATCCCCGACTGGCACCCAAACGCGCTCTCGCGCGTGCTCGTATGCAATGTAGTCGATCGAGACGGGCGGGGTGGCGCCCGGCAGCAGCACCGATGTCGCGGAAAGTCGAGCGACGTCTTGCGGTGGGACCGATGTGGCGCGAGCGGTCGAGTCGCCGACCTGCGCTCGCGCGACGTCTTCGGTCGCTACCCCGGAGCGGGAGTCGCTCGGGACCGCGCGCGCCGCGGAAACGGGTGGCTGCAAGGGACGCCCGCTCGCGGCGCAGGCGGAAAGAAGCAAACAAGCGGCGAGGCGAACGTTCATGCCTAAGTACCCCATTTCAATCGCAGCCTCTCGTCAAGACCGTCTTCCGCTCTTTACGCGTGGTTCGAGGCCGGTGGGGATCCCTCTTGCGAGTTTGCTTCGGGACGCTTACCGGTGATGGCCGTTGAAAGGAGGGCTCGAGAGCATTATGAGGCCCCTCAACCAAAGCGCTCGACGCGCCTTTTTCTTCGCTTCGTTCTTCGGGTTCAACGGGGTCGCGGCGTGCGATCAAGCGAACGGTAACGGTCCGGTCACAGGAGAGGCGGGGCCCGAAATCGCAGAGGCCAGTACGCTCGACGTGGCGGATCCGTACGCCGCTTGTGGTCCGCCTGCCTCCTATCCCCCGGACGACGAGGCCGGATGCGGCCCAGGCTCCGTGACATTTCAGCTCATGGGCCAGCCCGGCGACGAGTGGTGGCTCACCGAAAGCCAGGGCTCAAGCTCGCCTTATACGAACTGGCTCACACTTCTTTCGTGCGATTCGCAAACAATGCTCGCCGTCCAACCGACACAAGAAACGACGAGTCGCGACTGCGCCGCTTGCCCGGCCTCTTGGTCGCTCACCGTCGGGACGGCAACGTGGAAGCTCCCGTCTGCGGGGCAGACGCAAACATGGGACGGAACGTACGTATTGCCTAGCGCGTGCGGAAATCCGCCGCAGCCGTGCGTCTCGCCCGGCTGCGCTTCGGCGGGTCGGTTCATCGCGCAAATGTGCGCCTGCGCGCCCGCCGATCAAACTCCAGGCAGCTGTCAGAATCCAGTCTGCGTACGAGTTCCGTTCGACTACCCGGCGCAGGCCGTTGTGAGTGGCCTGCTGCCGGCGGCCGCTCAATGAGGCTTCGCGCTCGAGACTTGAGAGGTCCGCGTGTCGCAAAAGGTCGCGTTGAGTTGGCCAAACCGACACGTCGGCTGTGCTACGCAGGCTGGCCTGGCTGGGTGAGGGGCTAGATCTACCCCCGCTACGCTTCGTGAAAGGGAGAACGTGCTGCGATGAGAGGTGTGGCGTTCGCAATCGGGGTGGGATTTGTGGTCGCTGGTGCAACGTTTGTCGCGTGTTCGAGTTCGCGGAGCGGGACACAATCCCCCGACCAGCAGGGCAACTCGCCTATCGGCTTCACGACTGGTTCCAACCCCGACGGAACGGGGTCCGTGAACGCCCAGTTGCTCTTGGGCGCGAACGCAAACGTGACATCGCTGAACTGGTCCATCAGCGGCCCTAACTCGTATTCGGGCATCATTCAGATTGGCGACGCCCAATCCGTCGAAGTCGTCGCGGGCGGGATCGCTGCGGGAAGCGGTTACACGCTGACAATCTCCGGCGCGGATACCGCCGGCGATCCGTGCTCCGGAACGTCCAACGCCTTCGCCGTCGCCGCGGGGAAGCTCACGATTGTCACGCTGTCGGTCACCTGCGTTTCTCCTCCGGACGGGAGCGTGGCGGCCGACGTCGGCACCGGCTCGGTGGAGGTCGACGCCAGCGTCACGCTCGTCACCGGGCTGGGTCCGCAGTGTCCCGGAATCAATTCGCTCACCGTGAATCCTGCGGAGGTGACGATCGTCCAACCCGCGCAGCTCGGGGTGATGACGACGGCCGCGTCCAGCGTGCAGTGGACCGTGAGCGCTTCCGACGGAGGCGCGGGCGGGGGCACGTTCGTCAACCCGGCCGACGGTGGTCCGGGGGCCAATCTATCGAATCCTGAGTTCTTCTGCGCCGCCCCCAATACGCAAGTCACGGTGACGGCCACGGTGGGTCTCTTGGACAGCGGGGCGTGCACCGGAACGATGTTCACGTCGCTGTCCGCGCTCATCAACTGCGAAGTCGCGTGCAATGTCGCGAGCGACTGTCCCGGCACGGACACGGTGTGCTTGCCCCGGAGCTGTGTCGGTGGCCGTTGCGGCTTCCAGGCGACGCCGGAGGGGACGAGCTGCGACTCCGCGGGCGACATTTGCAGCGGCACGGGCAGCTGCATCCCGTTCACGTTCAGCGTGGTGCGGCTCGGCCCCACCGTGGACGGCGGACCCCTGTCGGCCGTCGTGGCGCCGGCCTTCATCGAGCAGCGCCTTGTCTCGGACGGGGGTCTCGTCGGAACGCCCATCAGCCTGCCGACCGTCGTCGCCGGCGCCGGCCAAGACCTTCTGACCGAGCCCGGCACCGCGCTGATCGCAGGACTTTCCCGATCCCAGGACGGCCACTACCTCACGATGGTTGGCTACAACGATCCTTTGAGTAACAACAACAATCCCGCCAATTCGACGAGCGCTATCGTCGTTGCGCGCATCGACTCCGCGGGCAACGTGGATACGTCCACCCAGTTCGCGAGCGGTGCGTTCCTAAGCCTGAACAGCCTTCGCGGTTCGGTGACCGCGAACGGAACGGCCTTCTGGGTGGGTGGTACGGGCAATACGACCGATGGCGGCGTATCGACGGGCGGCATCTGGTACATCCCCTTCGGCGTGGTCGGGGGGACGCAGCTCAGCCCCATGGCTACGCGCCTTTTGAACATCACCGGCAACCAGCTCTACGGGACCCCCGAGACGGCGGGCGCCCCGACCGGCACTCCCTCGGTGTTCTCGGTGGGCACCGGGTTGCCGACAGGCGGCGCTCAGACGTTGACGGGCCTGCCGGGGCTTCCAGCGATCGGAACCGCGGCCAGCCCGTGGGCCTTCGTTTTCGTCCAGGTTAGCGCGTCGAGCTCGGGTCCCGATACGTTGTATGTGGCCCAGTCCAACGTGACCACTGGCGTGCCGTTCGGAATTCAGCGCTACAGTCTGAGCGGCGGGACGTGGAACCTGACTGCGACCCTCAAGCTTCCCGGGCCCGACGGCGGCGCCGGTGTCGGGTTTCGCGGCCTCGCCGGTCTCAAGACGGGTCCGGGGCAGGTCACTCTGCTCGCGACCAGCGTAGAGGTGGGTACGGGGACGCCTACGCGCGTGGTAGCCTTCACGGACGATGGCGTGTCGAACCCGTGGAGCGGCACTGCGAACGTTCTCGTCACCGCCGCCAACGACTACTACCGCGGCATCGCGCTCTCACCCCACCCGTAAACGCCTTTCGCGTAGTTCGATTCGGTCTCGCGAACGAACGACTTCTCGGCGGAGCTGGCACCCCTTATCCACCGTTTTGTAAGAATTGCGGTCCCTTGGCGAGCCGGGTCCTCAGACCCCGCAGCACGACGAGTAGGGCGGGAAGGGCCACGACCGCGGCGGTCAGGCAGGCGACCTCGCCCAAGACCGCCGTGAGTCCGAAGAGATAAAGAGCGCGGTTCTTGGCCAGAAGCAGCGACGAGTACCCGATGCTCGTCGTGAGCGAGCAAAGTCCCACCGCCGCGCCGGTCGACCGGATGGCGCCGGTGACGTTACGCGCGCCGTCTTGGACGTATCGCGTAATCACGTTGACGGAGTAGTCGACGCCGATCCCGACCGTGATCGGATACGCGACGAAGTTGCAGAAGTTGATCTTGAGGTGCAAGAGCATCGTCGCCCCTGCGAGCCAGAGGAGCCCGACGACCAGAGATCCGATGACGTAAATCGAAGCCATGCGGGCGCGAAGGACGATGAGGACAATGGCCACGACGCCGGCGAACGACGCGAGGCTGGCGAGCGGTGCGTCGCGGCCGATCGACGCGATGATATCGTCCGAGAGCGGGATGGAACCGGCGACGCGCCCCGGCCGGTCCGCGCCTTCAAGGCCCTTTGCGCTCCCGTCACGCAGCTCCCGCACGAATGCGTGGATCTCCTTGGCCCTCCAAAGCGTGTCCGAAGGGCGCGGATAGACGAGCACGGTTCGTCCCATAGTGCCGTCGCGATCCCGTAGGCCCGCCGTGAAGGCGGCTGGGAGGTCTCCGACGCGAAGCGGGACGAGCGCGTCGGGTCCGAGGAGCTTGTCGAGCTGGGCCCTACGCCCTTCTTCGATGAGCGAGCGGATCTTCGGCGTGAGCGCTTCCCGGATCTCGCGCACGACGTCGAGCTTTGCCTCCTGGTCTCGGGGGAGGACGTCGTCGGCGCCCCGAACGGACGCGACCATGGGTTGCAGGGCGCCGGAGTCGGCCGACGCTCGCAACGCCTCCTCAGCCGCGCTCGCGGCCCTCGGAGAATCGGAGAGCACGACCGTCGGAGTGAGATAGCGACCGAGAAGGGCGTCGACCCTGCGCCCCCAATAGCCGTCGCCGTTCAGCCAGGTGTCGATCCGGCGCAGCTTCGAGAAATCGTATTCGATCTGGGCGGACGAATCGAAGCGGCTGACGGCGACCGCGGAGACGACCGTCAGTGCGAGTGCGGCGGTGACGATCGGTACGGGCCATCGCTCCACCCAGGTGGCAACGAGCCGCATGATCCCCGCTTTCGCCGCCGGGGCTTCGACCACCGGAGCCGGGTCGTCGCGGTCGAGCCATTTGAGAAGCGGCGGCACGAGGACGAAGGCGGTGACCCACGAGGCCAGCATGCCCGCGCATCCGATGTATCCGAACTGCCGGAACCCCCGAAACTCCGTGAGGATCAGCGATGCATACGAAACCGCGGCCGCGAGGGCGGCGGCGAGCGTGCCGAGTCGAGCCCCCCAAATGCCGATGGCGAGTGCCTCGTCGACCGTGGCGCCGGCTCGCCGGGCTTCCCTGTAGCGGGCCAAGAGTACGATTCCCACGTTGATCCCGTTGCCGATGATGATCGATCCGAGAAACGCCGTGTTCGAGTTCAGCGACGAGACATCGAACGGTGGGAGCGAGGCGATTCCAAACGCGTACACCGTAGCGAGGAGCAACGGTGGAAAGAGCACGAGTGTGCTGCGCCACCATTTGTAATAAAGGACGATGACCGCGATCTCCGCCACGCCGACCAGAATCGAAGAAACCGACAGATCCGCCTCCAGCGCGTCGAGCTCTTCGACGGAGATGGCGACGTCGGAGCTGTACCCAACCCGCATTCCCGGCGCGTATCGCTCGGGTCCTCCGAGTGCGCGAACGTCGCTCTGTACACGCGCCAGGAGAGCGCGGGCTTGATCGGCGCCGGTCGTGAACTCGCCCGCTTCGACGAAAAGAAGCGTCAGGTGTTTCGACGCATCCGAATAGCGCCCGTGCTCGGACGGATTTCCTTTTTCGCGCGACTGCTTCTTGTCGTACTTCTTCTCGATGTCCGATACGTCGACCGACGGAGGTGGCTCGGAGTCGTCGAGCAAAGATCCGGACTCGAGCCCGACTTCATAATCCCGTCGCGCCTCGATTCGCCGCAGGACGTCCTTCAAGTCCGCGAGGTCGACGTAGAGCGGCGCATGATCTTCGACGAACTTGCGCTCGACCTCGTCGCCCGTTCGCACTTCGCGGACCATCTCGGGCGGGTACGAGCGGATCCGGGCCGCGAGGTCGTCGAGGAACCGTTCGCCGGCGGTGATGTTTTCCGCGCGGTCGACGTCGACGACCACGCCCAAGTATTGCAAGCCTGGGATGCGCGCTCGCATCTCATCGAGCGCGCGCACGGAAGGCGATTCACGAGGAAGCAGCTCTTCGACGTCGCTCTTGAGGTGACGGTAGAGCGAGACGGTTCGAAAGGTCGCCGGGATGGCGAGCACCACGGCGGCAAGCCACAGCCAACGGCCGTACCGCAGCGTCCACGCAACGAACGCTCGTGTGCCTTGGCCCGGGCCGAACGTTCGATTCATGCGCGCGCCGAGCGTAGGTAAAACTGACCTCGCGTCAATCCCGGCCTCCCCATCAGATAGGGTTTCGCGCGCCCTCCGAAGCGTGTGGTGCTGAGCCGCCTGGTGCGGAACGACGCGACAGGGCGAGCACGAGGAGACTCGCGGTCGCAACCATGAGCTGCGACAAGTGCGCGACGAAGGCGATCGAAAGCGCCCTCGCGGGCGAGTCGCCGAAACCGACATTGGCGGCGAACGTCCGGTATGCCCCGTCGACGACACCGAGCCCATTGGGAAGTACGTCTCCGAGCGTGGTGCCCACCAAATGGATTCCGTGCGCGATCAAGGTGCTTCGCACGGTCGGGATGCCGCCGACCGCCCGCAAGATGACGGCATACTGCACGACCTGTGCGGTCCGGCTGAGCGAGCAAAGCCCCGCGGCCTGCCAGGGCAGGCGCCGGCGCACCGACGGTTCGAGCGGCGGCTGCCGCGCAGAGCGGACGAAGCGGCTGCGCAGCCCCTCGAGCCAGTGCCCTACGCGAGCGTCCCACAGGATCGCCAGCAAACCGGCCGAAAGAGTCATCATGAGAAGCGTGTTGGCACCGAGCAGAAGTCCAAGCGGCGCGCGCACGCCGAGCCGGGTCGCGACGACCACGCATTCGATCGCAGACCAGAGCGCGATGGCGAACACGTAAGCGGATTGGAGCTGCGCGCTCGCCGTTGCGGCGCGTGCCGCACCGACGTGCTTGGCGACGAGCGTTGCCCGGGTCACCTCGCCCGCGGCGCGCCCCGCAGGCACGAGGATCATCATCGCATACGCGATCGCCGACGAACGGACCCACGTCGCGACCGGCACATCGCTTTTTCGATCGCCGAGCAGCATCCGCAGCGTGAAAAAGTCGCTGCATAGCTGGAAGAGCTCGAGGGCGACGGCGACCGGCAGCCAGGCGCGCGCCTGCCAGATCACTCGAACCACGCGCTCCGGCCCGGCGCCGTGCACGAGGTAGACGACCAGGGCGAGCCCGACGACAGCGAGCAGGAGACGACCGGCGACGCGCCACGCCTGGCCGGCGCGGCTATCATTCGGGCTCTGCGCCGTCACGACGCCGGGCGAACCGCCCATTCTGTCAGCGCGTGCCGATGATGCCAGACTCGGCGAAACGCCTCTGCGTAGCGGTCGACGACGTCATCAGACTGGGCGATGAGCGGGCACGACTGTGAGAAGAGAACGACAGACCCGTCGAGGAGCGCCTTGGTTCGAGGATACAGGGCGGGCTCGTAGTTCATGGCGAGGTCGGTGCCGCCCTCGCGTGCACATGGAAAGCCGCCCGCCGCATCGCGTCGCTGAAAGATGCCCTGAGCCGGAAGCGGCGCCGATTGCCAGAGAACGACCTCCAGGCCTTCGGCCCGAAGCGCCTGCATGACTGCGTCGCGCAGGCGCAGAGGCGACAGCCCGACTCCCGCGCGCTCGGGGTCCAAGTGGACTCGAAACTTGTGATGGACGGACGTTCGGCCGGCGGGCACGAGCGGTGGCGTGACGCCGGGGAGCTCGCGCAAAGCATTCGCCAGTCGCTCTGCATTGCGCTGGCACCGCGCGGTTCGTTGTGGCAATTGCGCGAGCTGCGCCCGGGCGAACGCAGCCGCCATCTCGCTGCCTCGGTACATCGATCCGATGCGTTGCGAATCGAGCGCGCGAGTACCGTCGAGAGGCCGCAACGGGCTATACTCGGCCTCGTCTTCGCGCGACACGTTTTGGCCGAAGTTTCGGACCCACGCCGCGGCCGTGGCGATCGCATCGTCGTTCGTGACGAAGAGTCCCCCTTCGCCCGCCGAGAGGTTCTTGCTCGATTGCATCGAGAAACCGCCGGCCGCGCCGATTGCGCCGACCGGGCGCTCCGCGAAGGTCGCGCCGTGTGCTTGCGCGGCGTCTTCGACAAGGGCGAGCCCGTGTTGCCGCGTGACTTCGACGAGCCGCCCGAGGTCGGCGGCGCACCCGTGCATGTGAACGGGCATGATCGCGCGGGTGTTCGGCGTGACGGCCGCCTCGGCTGCAGCCGGATCGAGGCATCCGGTAGCCACGTCGACGTCGGCAAAAACGGGGATAGCTCCGACGTGCACGACGGCGAGGGGAGTCGCGACGAAGCTATACGCCGGAACGATGACCTCGTCGCCCGCGCGGACGCCGGCAGCGGCCAGCGCAATGAGGAGCGCGCTCGTCCCACAGTGGGTCAAGAGGCAGTGCTTGGCTCCGACGAAGCTTGCGAACTCCGCCTGGAGCGCCATCGATTCCGGCGCGTAGGGCCCCGAAAGAATGCCTCGGTCGAGGACGCGCGCGACGGCGCGGCGCTCCTCGTCGCCGACGATCGGCCAGAGGGAGTGCGACTCCTTCGAGAGGACGGGCGTCCCCCCGAAGAGAGCGAGCTTGTCCATCGTTCGACCGCGTCCCAAGTTGCTCGGGGACGCGCCCTCCGTGCTCACGGAGTGCGCTCCGCGTGCGCCTTCACGCCGTTGGTATGCGCCTGCGGCTTCGCCGTGGCATGCACGCGAGCCCACTCCAAGAGAAGCTTTTCTTGCTTGAAGAGGTCGTGCACCGGGGCCTCGCCGGGCGCATGGTACGGCGACTTGAAGAACATCGACAGCTGTCGCTGGATCCCGCGCTCGCCAACTCGTTTCGCGACGTCGAGCAGACGCACGAGGTCGATGACGAGCGGCGCGGCCAGTACCGAGTCCTGACAGAGGAAGTTAATCTTGATCTGCATCGGCACGCCCGCGAAGCCCACGATGTCGATGTTGTCCCACGCTTCCTTCGAGTCGCCCCGGGGCTTGTAGTAGTGGATGTGCACCTGGTGATTGTCGACGTGGTAGCCGACGATCGAATCGAGCACCGCGGCCTTGCTGAGGACCTTGGTCTTGTTGGACGAGGGATCGTCCAGAACGAGTCCGTCGCTGTTGCCGAGGAAGTTAGCCGAGTACCACCCTTCGATGAGGAGCCGACGAGCGCGGAACATCGACGCAAGCGCCGTCTTGATGAGCGTCTGTCCGGTCTTGCCGTCCATGCCGGCGAACGGATTGCCGGTTTCCGCGGCTTGCATCGCGAGTGCCGGCACGTTCGTCAGGCTCGGGGTGAAGTTGCAGTACGGAATACGAAGCTTGTTCGCGGCATAAAAGTACCGCATCGCGGGAGTGATCGCGGGATCGTTCGCGTCGAGGCCCGCCTCGAACGCGCGCAGGTCGCGGTGCACCGGCTGTTCGTCGAGGAATCGCTCGGTCGAGGCGAGATTGACCATGACCACGCGGTCGAGGCCCTGAGCCTTCTTGAAGCCTTCGAGATCGCGCTCGAGGATTGCGACTTCTTCGCGAAAGCCGCTCGTTCGCACGACGTTCTCGCCGCTCAGCTTTCCGACGTACGACTTGGCGAACACCGCCGGCCACGGGCGCACGCGCTCGAGCTCCGGGCGGACTTGTTCGAGGACGTGGGCAGGAAGGACCTTGTGGTGCAAAGCCCCCTCGTACGGGTTCGCGAATTGCAAATCCCAGCCGGCGAACACGAGACTTTCGAGCGGCGCGAGGTCCAACAATTCGGTGATCGACTCGGCAATCCGCGCGTCCGTCTTCTCGGTGACCATTCCGACGCGCGGGGCCAGCCCCCTTTTCATTAGCTCGACGCCGGCGATCACAGTCGACGCGACAGCTCCGTTCACTCCTACGATGGCGACACCGATCCGATTCATGGCGAGCTTTCTCGATGGCGGTGCAATGGGTGAGCTAGCGAGCCCTGGCCGCGTGCTTCCAAAGCAGTTTTTTCTTCGTATCGTCGATGATGCGCGGGAACTTGCCTTGCACGTTGCCCCGCGTGACCTCTTCAAGGAAGAGGCGTGCCCCGCCGCCCGCGAGGGGCACGACGCACGGCGCTAGCAGTGCGACGTCCCCCTCCCGATGCTCGCGGTAGACTCGGTTTTGCCTGCACAGCCCCTCGTCGAACGCTTTTGCGAATGCGTTCAAGTCCTGCGGTGCGGCCCCCTCCTGAAATTCGACGAACAACTGGTAGCGCGACTTCGCGCTTCCCGCGACTCCTACGTCTGCTGCGGCGCCGAATTCCACGGTGGTGCACGGGCAAGATCGGACCGCGTGGTCTACGGCGGCTTCGATCTCGACGTGCGTAGTCAGCTCTTGCGTCAGGGATAAGCACCCCGAAAGGCGTCCCATGAACTCGATACGCGGCGGATTCACGGACGTGAAGCGCACGATGTCACCGAGTTCGTAGGCGTAGAGCCCCGAGACGGTGGTCACCACGATGCTGTACGGGCGGCCCTCCTCGACCGACCAGAGGGGGACACGCTTCGGCGACGCGCTTTCGCGCGACTCGAGCGGGACGAACTCGAAGAAGGTGCCCCTGTGCGGCAGCATGAGCAGGCCGGGCGCGCCGCCGAAGTCGGACGCTCCGTACACGCCCCCTTCGGTCGCGTTGTACGTGTCGACGAGGGTGACGTCGTCTCTCCCGATGAAGTCGCGGATGACGGGTAGGTAGGGCGCGGCCGCCACTCCGCCTCCGAAAAGAACGCGCAAGTTCGGCCATACGTCGGAGACCGTCGCGGCGGCGCGGCCCCGCGTACGCGCGGCCTCCAACACCTTCTCGAAGAGGAGCGTAAACCAGCAGGTCGTCCCCGCGACGGCCCGCACGTCGTGATCGATGTACCGAGCGGCGATGACCCGGAGCTTGTCTTCGTAGTTGGGGATGGTGCGCACGTCGCCTTCCGGCAAGTACACCGGCCGGCTGACCATCGGCATCCTGGTCATCATGAGCGCCGGGTTCGACGTCACGAGCGTCGGACCTTCTCGGCGCATCGTCGTCGGCGGGAAGAGTCCGAGCGTGAATCCGCAGAGCAGGTCTTCGTCGCCCGACCATCGGAGGTAGCGCATCAAGACATCGGACCCCGCCCGCTGTTGCAGCCGAATCTGCCGCTCGCCGATCGGCAAGAATTTCGGGCGCCCATGGTTCGAGCTCCCCGACGAGTTGCCGAAGTAGCGTACGAACTCGGGAACGAGAAGATTTCGCTCGCCGCCCCGCATTCGATCGATGTAGGGCGAGAAGGAGTCGTAGTCGCCGATCCCGACGCGGCTGGCGAAGTCTTCGTAGTTGCGGATGCGAGCGAAGTCGTGGGCCCGACCGAAATCAGTGCTTTTGGCGTGATCCAGGAGAGAGACCAGCGTCTTTTCCTGGACCCGCCGCACGTGCCGGAGAGCGCGGTCCCACGCAGCGACCTGGATGCGGGCGACTTGTCCGAGCACACGGCCGACGGCGCGTGGATACGCGGACCGCACGAGCACGCGAGAACCCGCACTACCCTTCGAGGCTTGGTCGAAACGGATCGACATGCCGTCGGGAAGCGGGGCGTGCTCGGACATCTCGGTCATCGGACTCGTCATAGTGTTTCC
The DNA here is from genome assembly GCA_049578005.1 of Polyangiaceae bacterium. Classification (GTDB taxonomy): domain Bacteria; phylum Myxococcota_A; class Polyangia; order Polyangiales; family Polyangiaceae; genus Palsa-1150. Next base: position 1,615 of record JBAULD010000377.1, on the reverse strand, counting down.
GAGGGGCCAAGCTCAAGTAGTCATGCAGACCTTTACGACGGGCGGCGGGGGAAGGGCACGGGGCAGGACCAATTGCAGCGTCACGTCGACCTCGGAAAGCGAGTTGCACGGGGGGACTGGGCGCAGCTAGGGAAGCCGAGCCCTTGCGAAAGTGCAAGGGGGATGCTCTGACCCGACGACCTGTGCGAAGCGCCTTTTGCGTGTGGATGAGCTCTTACCGCGCTATCGCACGAAGGCTCGGAGCGGGATCCGCGCAGGGTTCGCGGGGCGCGTTTCACCTTTTTTCGACGCCTTTTCGCTTCGCCCGTCCGCGTCGCGCTGCGATGTGCGTCACGGCGTTCGCACTGACCGTTCTTACCGCGAACTCCGCGTACGCAGTGGAGCCGGGTGTCCCCGACAGTTCCCTCCCGCTCAAGCCTCGCCGCTACGAGTTTGCCGGCTTTCCGATTCTCGGGGGAAGCACGGACATCGGCGTCCAGTTCGGCGGGGCCGCCACGTTGACGCGGTTCTTCGACGGAGCCCTTCCCTACCTGTGGAACGTCGATCTCTTGCTCTCGGCCAGCCTGAAAGACGATCAAACGGGCTTTCACCTGGTGCAACAGAGCCACGTGCTGCGCCTCGATGCCCCGGAGCTCTTCGGAGGGCGGGCGCGACTCGACGCGCGCGCGACCTACCTGCGAACGATCAACGCGGGCTACTACGGCTTGGGCAACGCGACGGCGGTCCAACTCCTCCCGGGCCAGACGAGCCTCGGCCGACGGTACCAATATCTCCAGCAGGAGGGATGGCTGCGGACGATCGCCCGTGTTCGCACGGGAACAGTCGTCGATTTGGCGCTCGCCGGCAATCTCCGTTACGAGGCACCCGCCGCTTACGTGGGCTCGAAGCTCGCGGCGGACTTGGACGCGCAGAGCGGCCCCGCCGTCGTCGGCGGACAGTCCGCGGTGCTCGGATCGTTCACCGCGGGGGCCATGATCGACACGCGCGACAGCGAATTCGTCACCACCCGAGGCATCTTTTATCAAATCGGCGTCGCGGCGACCGCTGGCAGCGCCGAGCGGGTGGCCAACGGCGAGGTGTCCGCCGTGCTCTCGCATTATGCGCCGCTCGGCGGCCCATTCGTCTTTGCGAGCCGCATTTTTGCGAGCTTTCGGTTCGGTCGCGTTCCGTTCTACGACTTGCAAACCGGCGGGGCGTTCGAGCCCGAGTCGCTGCTCGGTGGCGACCAGGGCGTGCGCGGCGTTCCGATCGGGCGGTACGCAGGGTTGATCAAAGCCGTGGCCAACTTGGAAATTCGGTCCACTCCGTTTCCGCGCTTTCATATCTTCGGAGAGCGCTTCCGCGTCGGCACGACGACCTTCATGGACGCGGGCCGGGCGTGGAGCGACTACAGCGTGATCTCGCCCGCGGACGGAACTTCCCTCGGGTTGAAGTACGGCATCGGCGGCGGGATCTTCGTCCAGTGGGGCGAGGCGGCCATCTTTCGAATGGAGGCTGCGTATTCGCCGGATGCCGTCTCGGAGAACCCAGGCTTTCCCTTGGGGATTTACGTATCGGACGGATTGATGTTCTAAGGGCCGGCTTTCCACCCCAGAACCACCTGCCCGACCAGCAC
>JBAULD010000376.1:0-3355 GCA_049578005.1 Polyangiaceae bacterium | reverse complement strand
GTTCCCGGATCCGGACGTACCCGCCCCGGTCTCCTGAGCCCCCTCGCTATCCCACCCGTTCGATCCGTCGGAGCCGGCCGCCCCCAACCCTCCCGAGTCGGACTCCGCAGCGTCCGCTCCTTGTGACGCGGCGTCCTCAGACCCAGCGGAATTAGGGGAAGTCGTCCCTCCCGAGCTTCCCGATGCGCTGTTCCCCGATGAGGCGTCCTGCCCGGAGCCGCCCGCCGCTACCGCCCCATCCGCCGATACGGACGGCTGCGAACTGGACCCACTCGAGCAGCCAATCGTCGATAGCGTTGCCACTCCAACGATCACGCGAAAAAGGAACTCGGCCCCGATCGCTGCTTCGGCCCATTCACCCGTCGCGCCCATTCGCCCACCTTTGCAGGGCGCGGCGCCGCCGGCAAGGGCTTTCACCATACAACGGTCATGCCGGCGTTTACGAAATTCACGACCTGTCGCGGAGTCACGACCGTAACGACCGCCGGTCCAGCCGCACTCGCGACGCCGAACGCATACCAAGAGTGCTGCGCGCGGAAGTATTCGAGAGCGAAGTGAACCGGCGCAATAGTCTGGTACAGTCCTACGGTAACTCCCGTATTCTCCCTAATCAACTGCGGGTTCGCGGAGCTCCCGTTGGCGCCCGCTGGGCCGGGCTCGTCCTTGTTCTTGTCGAGGTGCCAGACGCCGACACCCCCGGCGAATTTCAAGCCCACGGAGTCCATCGACACGGCAGACAAAACGAAGGCACCGCGAGAATTTCGAAGATTCCCCGAGTTGTCGGACGAAAGTTGGCTCTGTGCAGCAAGGGGGCTGTAGCCGGTGCCAGCGTACGCGGCGCCCCCCAGCATGACTGGGCCTAGCGACAGCATCCCGCCAGCTTGGGCGCCCCAGGCATTGGTATGAAGATCCCTGACCACCGGCGCGGCGCTCATGGTGTTCGTCTCCTGCACAGTGCCCTCCAGCACTTGCCAAAAACCGCTCGTAAATAGGTAAGCGAGCTCTCGGAAGGTGAACTTTGCTTCGCTCTCGAGCCTCGGCAGCGGCGTGCGGTCGAGGCGGCCATTGTCGATGGTCGCCGGATCGTAGGCGCCGAGCGACAGCTGAAGGCCTCCCAGATTCGGCGTCGTATAGATAAATCCAGGGTCGAACCATGGAAAAGGCGCGCCGAAACCGACCATTCCGCACGCTCCGCCGGAAGCATCCCGGATACCGCACGGGTATCCGAGGCCGTATTCGTGCGCGATCTGCGCGTCGACGAGGATTCCTCCCCGAGAGAGATCGCTGTCGCTGCCCGCCAAGAGGCTGCCCCACGCGCCGTCGATCTTGGCGTAGAGCTCTCTCGGGTCGATCAGCCCGCTGACGTTTTGGGTACGACTGCCCGATGCGTTCATCCACAACCCAACCCGCGCAGTCACTTTGAAGTTCGGGGCGATCTCTTTGAAAGCGGTCACGCCAAGGATGCTCGTGAGAAAGCCGTTGCGAATCCGCGTCGAATGCAGTTCTCCCTCAGCGGTCTTCGTGTCGATCGTGCCGGCGCCCGGAATCGCTGGCTCCCCGTCGGGCAGCCCGTCGCCCTCCGCCACGCTGAGGAAGGCGTTCACGCGACCATCCATGCTCAGCTGCCAACCGCGAAATCGAACGAGAGGTAACTCTGCGCTCGCCGAGTTCGGTCCGGCGAGGAACGTGGCTAGAACTACAGCGACAGCCAGCGTCGCTTTGCCACGAGGTGTCATCGCCTGCTAAGGCGGGGTGGCCCCATCCTCGGGGCGGCCGCCAAACGCGCCGCTCGGGACTCGGGAGCGTGCCGCCCTTATCACCATACGACGCTCATGCCTGCGTTGAAGAAGTCCACGTTCTGCTGAGGAGTCATCGCGCGGATTGTGACCATCGGATTGGTCGCGCTCGCCACGCCGAGAGGGTACCAAGTCGATTCCTGTCGAAAGTACTCGAGTGCGAAGCGCACAGGTTCGGTCGTCTGGTAGAGGCCCACCGTGATGCCGAGATTCTGCTGGATCAATTGAGGGTTGGTCGGGGCCCCGGTACTGTCCATCGTGCCGACGTCGTTCTTGTTCTTGTCCAGGTGGAACACTCCGACCCCTCCCGCCACCTTCAACTTCAGCGCGTCGACCAGGATCGCGCCCAGCCCGAATGCACCCCGGGAGTCGCGCAAGACTCCCGAAGCGTCCGCCGGAAGTGGACTTTCGTCCAGCGCGGCGATCGGGCTGAACCCAGACCCCTCGTACGCCGCCCCCCCGAGCATGATCGGGCCGAGGGACAACATGGCTCCCGCTTGAACGCCCCAGCCGTTGACGTGGAGATCCTTCTCCCCGGTCCCAGTAGTCGTATTCTGCACCGTACCATCCAACGCTTGCCAGAAGCCACAGCCGAATACGCGAATCGCCTCCTTGTATTCGTACTTCAGTTCCGCGTCGAACCTCGGCAACGGCGCACGATCCAGCGCGGCGATGTCGATGGTGGCCGGATCGTAGATCCCGACGGAAAGCTGGAGACCACCCAGGACCGGAGTTGCGTAGACGAAGCCGGGGTTGTACCCCGGAAAGGGCGCACCGAAACCTGTCATGCCGCACGCGCCGCCCGAGGCGTCCCGGATGCTGCATGGGTATCCGAGGCCGTACTCATGCGCGATCCGCATGTCGACGAGGATCCCTCCTCGCCCGAAGATCTCGAGCTCGCTCCCCGCGAGGACGCTGCCCCATGGTCCCTCGAGCTTCAGGTAGAGCTCACGCGGATCGACCTCCCCCGCGACGTTCTGAGTTCGGCTCCCCGAGGCATTCATCCAGATCCCCACGCGCGCGGTGACCTTGAGGTTCGGGTTGATTTGTTTGACCCCCGTGAAGCCGAGAACGCTCATGAGGAATCCGTTGCGGATTCGGGTCGAGCGAAGCTGACCCGTCGATGTCGACGTGTCCTCGGTTCCCGCTCCCGTAAAGTCGGGCTCTCCGGTGGGAAGGCCGTCACCGGTCGCAAAGCTGATGAACGCGTTGACGCGCCCGTCCATGCTGAAATCCCATCCGTGATATTGCACGAGTGGAATTTCTGCCTTCGCCGGGCTCGACGCGGTGAGCGCCGCCATCATTGCTCCGCAAACAACTGCGATGTTCGACCACGTACGACGCGTCATGCGCCAGTCCTTTCGATGTGCTGCCATTGTCCCGTGCTCGCGGAGCGTTCGATCGCGTCGAGGACTCGCTGATTTTGGAGTCCGTCCTCGAAGTTGGGCCGCGCCTGCTTGCGGTCGTTGATCGCGCCAATGAAGTCGTAAACCGTATGAATGAAGGAGTGCTCGAAACCGATGATGTGGCCGGCCGGCCACCAAGCGGCGAAGTAAGGG
>JBAULD010000375.1:0-9211 GCA_049578005.1 Polyangiaceae bacterium | reverse complement strand
CTCTACGTGCGCGCGGCCGCGGCCGGCGCCGAAATCGAGACGACCGGTTCGAGCGGCGGCACGGCGACGACCGGTTCGAGCAGCGGGGGCGCGGGCAGCGCGTCGAGCTCGGGCGGGACGAAGGCGGGCGGAAGCTCCGGCAGCGGAGCCGGCGGGATCGCGGATTCCGGCGCGAACATCGACGGCAATTCGGGTACGGGCGGCGGACAGGACGCGGGGACCGTTCTCGGCAGCTCCGGGGACGGTGGCGTTCCCCTCGACTCCACGCTGCTCGGGGATTGCACGGGCACGTCGCCCATCACCTGTACGATCCCCGCTCCGAACGGCAACTACGACGTCACGGTGAGCCTCGGGAGCGCGACCGCCGCGGCGACCACCCGCGTGCAAGCGGAGTTGCTTCGCATCGAGCTCCAGCCCACGGCCACGACGGCGGGGATGTTCTTTTCGTACACGTTCACCGTGAACGTTCGCACCGAGAAGCACAATACGTACTCGGCTCCGGGCAATATCCTCAATCTGCTGTTCGACGGGACCGCCCCGGCGCTTCACGGTCTCGGGGTCGCTCCCTCGCCGAACTCCATCACGGTCTTCGTGGCCGGAGACTCCACTGTCTGCGACTGGGATCCAACCGCGTCGGACGCGATCACACCTCCGACGCCATCGATCGAACGAGGGTGGGCTCAGGAGCTCTCGCAGTACCTGAAGCCGGGCGTCGCCGTAGCCAACTATGCCGTCTCCGGCACGACGTCGGGCGGCTTCTATGGCAGCTACTTTCCCGCCGCTCGCACGGCGATGAAAGCGGGCGACTACCTGTTCGTCCAGTTCGGGCACAACGATCAGAAGTCCGCCGCCGACATCGCGAGCTATCAGGCGAACCTGACGAACTACATCAACGACGCCAAAGCCAAAAACGTCACCCCGGTCATCTTTACGCCCGTCGCTCGCGGCACGGGCACCAACTTCGCCGGGCTCGATGGACAAGCTCGCACCCTTGCGATGACGCAAAACGTGGCGCTCGTCGATCTCACGAACTTGTCATGGGCGTACTACCAAACGCTTCCCGACAAGACCGTCCTCTTCGTCCCAGGTCAGGAGACCCACTTCACGGAATCGGGCGCTACGCAGATCGCCGGCCTCGTGGCGAACGCACTGAAGACATCGCAGCTCGGACTCGCGTCGTACATCAAGTAGGTCTTTCGGGTGGGGACGGCGTAGCCGTCGACGTGGCCTGGGCTCGTCGCTACATTGTCGGCGGGCCCTTGGTTGCCGGATGACGAGCTCAGACTCCCCACGGATCTCGGACCACCCCCCGCGCAAGCACGCCACCGGCGCAACCCAAAGCCTGCATCCGTCGGCCGCTGTCGGCCCCGGGCCCTTCGTCACGGTCGAACGCGTGTCCAAGAACTACGGTCGGACCACCGCCGTGGACGGCCTCGACCTCGAAATCGCGCCCGGGGAAACGCTCGGTCTCCTTGGCGCCAACGGCGCCGGGAAAACGACGCTGATGCACCTCCTCGCCGGCGTGGTTCGACCGGATTCGGGCGTCGTCCGCGTGGGCGCGCTCGATCCCGTCGCGCGAGCCACCCGGCGCGCCATCGGTCTGGCTCCGCAGCTTCTCGCGATTTACCCGCGACTGACCGCGGCGGAGAATCTGCGATTCTTCGGCCGCATCTTCGGTCTCCAAGGCGCGGAGCTCGAGGCCCGCGTGCGCTGGGCCCTCGAGCTCTCGGATTTGCTCGACCGAGCAGACGACCGCGCCGGACATTTCTCCGGCGGCATGCAGCGGCGTTTGAACTTGGCCTGCGCCGTCGTGCACAAGCCGGCGCTCCTGCTGCTCGACGAGCCGACGGCGGGCGTCGATGCCCAATCGCGAAACCATCTGTTCGAGTCGATCGACCAGCTCAAAGCTCTCACCGGCGTCACGGTCGTGTACTCGACCCACCAAACCGAAGAAGCCGTGCGTTTGTGCGATCGGGTAGCGGTCGTGGACCGAGGAAGGGTCATGGCGGTCGGAAGTCCGAGCACGCTGCTGGAAGAGCACGCGTTCGAGGACCTCCAGGCGCTACTCCTGTCGCTGACGGGAAAGGAACCTCGGGATTGATTTCTGTCTCGGCGACGATCGCGCTCAAAGACCTGCGGCTCCTCTCGCGCGACCGCATGGCGCTCTTCTGGGTCGTCGGCTTTCCTCTCTTTTTTGCGCTCTTCTTCGGGTCGGTCATGAAGGCGAACGTCGAGATGACGACGGCGCCCATTCCGCTCGTGGTGGTCGACGACCCGGATGCCGCGCCGCACGTCGCGATGCTGGCGGCGAGCCTCGAGCGATCCGGCATGCGCGTCACCCGAGCCTCGCCCGAGGCGGCGCGCGCGGCCGTCCGTCGCGGCGACGCCGTCGCGTTCGTTCGACTGCCGAAAGGGCCGGGCCCAGGACCGATCGAGCTCGGAATCGACCCTTCTCGACGGACGGAGGCCGCACTGCTCCATAGCCTGCTCTCGACTCCGGTCGAACCGGCGTCCCGACGAGCGGTCGATACGGTCGACGTCGTCCGCGAAGCTTCCGAGCCGGAGAACGGGTTCGACATCGCCTTTCCCGCGATGATCCTCTGGGGCCTGATCGGCTGCTCCGCCACGTTCGCGGTGGGCATGGTGGCCGAGCGCTCTTCGGGGACGCTCTTGCGATTGCGCGCCGCGCCGATCTCGCGAGCGGCGATCCTCGGGGGAAAGGCCATGGCATGCGTCGTCGCGTGCGGGGCCGATTCGGCGCTTTTGTCGGTCTTCGGTCGGGCGGCACTGCACATCCCGATCCGGCAGCCCGTCGAGTATGCCGCCGCGATCGCCTGCACGGTGATCTGCTTCTCGGGACTCACGATCATGCTCAGCGTGCTCGGAAAGAGCGATCAAGCCGTCGCGGGCGCCGGCTGGGCCGCCATGATCGTCCTGGCGATGGTCGGCGGAGCGATGGTGCCCCTGTCCATCATGCCGGCGTGGCTCCTCACGCTGAGCGACTTCAGCCCCGTGAAATGGGGTATCGTCGCCCTGGAGGGGGCGACATGGAGAGGCTTGTCCTGGAGTGAATTGAGCCGTCCTCTCTTCTTGCTTCTGGCCGTGGGAGCCGCGGGATTTGCCTCCGGCGTCGCTGTGGTCTGGTCATGGCGCGAGGCATGACGTGAGGGCTCGGGTCCGCGACGCGTCCGGGTTTTCCCGCGAGCGCATCCTTTTCCTGGGAGAGGGCGTGACCCTCGCCCATATCGTGCGCCTGAAAGTGCTCGCGCAGTCGCTCGACCCTCGCCGTTATGAAGTGTGGTTCGCCACGTCGCACTTCGACCCGATGATCTTCGCCGGCACCGGGTTTCACTGCCGCAAGATCGACTGCATGGCGCCGACTCGCATGGTGCGCCGCATCGCCGGAGGGCGCCGTCCGTACGATCAAGCCACGCTGCACCGCTATGTCAGCGAGGACCTCACGCTCCTGGAAACGGTCCAACCGGCCCTCGTCGTCGGCGACTTTCGACTTTCCCTCGCCGTCAGCGCGCCGAAGGCCGGCGTCCCCTACGCGGCGCTCATCAATGCCTACTGGAGCCCCGCCGCCGTGCGCGACGGCTTCCCGATCCCCGAGCACCCGCTGATCGATTTCATCGGATTCGACCGAGTGAAGCCGCATTTCGCCAAAGCGCTTCCATTCGTGTTCGACCATTTCGCCCGGCCCGTGAACGCCCTTCGCAAGGCCTACGGCCTGCCGCCGATCGGGAGCCTGCTCGAAGTATTGACGTTCGGCGACGTCACCCTCTATCCCGACGTGCCGGAGCTCACGCCGGTCGCCGAGCGTCTGCCGAATCATTATTTCATAGGCCCCGTTCTTTGGGCCCCGCGCGCGCCTTTGCCCTGGTTTTGGGACCGCCTCCGCCCCGACCGGCCCTGCATTTACGTGACGCTCGGCTCGTCGGGCGATCTGCGCGCCCTCGACGCGGTGATCGAGGCTGTAGATGGTCTGCGCGTCGAGGTCATCGTGAGCACCGCCGGGCGTCCGGTGACTGGCAAAATACCCGATAACGTGTGGGTCTCCGACTTCGTACCGGGAGACCTGGCGGCGCGGCGATCCGATCTGGTCATCTGCAACGGCGGCAGCGCCACCGGCTACCAAGCCCTGCACGAAGGTGTGCCCGTGCTTGGTCTGCCCTCGAATCTCGACCAGTATCTGGCGATGACCGCGATCGAGCGGACGGGGGCGGGGGAGCTCTTGCGAGCCGGAGGCGCCGATTCGGCATCCGTGCGCGCGGCTATCGAGCGGATGCTGGGCTCGGGTGGCCACCGGCAGGCCGCCCAGCGCGCAAAGGCAGCCCTCCGTTCGATGGATCCGCTCGAAATGTTTCCGGCCATCGTCCGGCGAACGGTGGGGGGGCCTCGAGACTCGGAAGAAAGCGCGCGCCCACGGAACGCGCGGTGCATCGAAGATCAACAGGGTCCGTGAGTGTTCCAGCTCCGACGCAGAATGCCGTACACGGTGAACTCGAGCTGCTCCTCGTGGGTGGAGGGCTGCAAGCAGGCCTCATTGCCCTTTCGGTCCTGGCGCGACGACCGGAGGCGCGTCTCGCGGTTGTCGAGGCCGGGCCGTCGCTGGGTGGCAACCACACCTGGTGTCTGCACCGCGAGCACGTGCCCGCCTCCGCCCGAGAATGGGTCGAACCGCTCTTCGCCCACCACTGGGACGGGTACGAAGTTCGTTTTCCGCGGCTCTCGCGTACGTTCGACAGCCCCTATTCCGCGATCACTTCGGCGCGTCTGGCCGAGGTGGTCGGAGCCGCGATCGCCGACGCCCGCGGCGCGACCTGCTATCTGGGCCGGCGCGCAGAACGGACCGGCGAGCATGAAGTGGAACTCGACGACGGCTCGCGGCTCGAGGCACGGGTCGTGATCGACGCGCGCGGGCCCACCCGCGAGGGGACCGAAAGAAGGAGCGGCTTCCAGAAGTTCCTCGGCTTGGAAATCGAGCTCGAGGCCCCCCACCGAGTCGAGCGCCCGATCTTGATGGACGCGACGGTCCTCCAGCGCGACGGCTTTCGATTCTTCTACGTCTTGCCTTTCTCGCCGCGTCGCTTGTTGGTCGAAGTCACGTATTTCTCGCGCAATCCGGATCTCGACGCGGTCGTTGCGCGCGCCGATGTCCTCGAATACGCGGCGCGACTGGGCCCAATCGCACACGTGCTGCGCGAAGAGACGGGAGTCCTTCCCATGCCGTGGAAGGCCTCGCCGGTCGAGCCCGAGCGGTCTCCGCTCGCCGCGGGCTACCGAGGCGGCTGGTTTCATCCGGGGACGGGTTACTCGCTGCCCATCGCGCTCCGCCTCGCGTGTTACGTCGGCGAACGTGCGCCCGGCGACGTGTTCGGCCCCGAATTGACCCGGATGTATCGCGCGCAGCGCCGTCAGGCCCGTTTCGCCGAGCGGCTGAACGGGCTCTTGTTTCGCGGTTTCGCGCCCGAGGACATGCGCAACGTCTTCGAACGCTTTTATGGCTTGCCCGAGGCCCTCATCCAGCGTTTCTACGCGCTGTCGACGACCTGGGCCGACCGCTTGCGCATCGTCGGGGGCCGCCCGCCGCGGGGATTCTCGGTCTCGGAGTTGCTCGCGCCTTCGAGGACTGGTTGATGGCGCCGCGAACGACGCCCGTGGCGACCACGTCGCTGACCGAGCTCCTCGACCGCTGGTCGCGCGAAGAAAGTGCTCGCGACACCCGCGACACGCCTTGCCTCGGCGTGGCGTCGCGAGCCCTGCGCGATCGCGCGCTGCTCCAACCCCTTCGCGAATTCCTCGGACGGCCCGGAAAGATGCTGCGCGCCAGGCTCGTCGAAGTGGGCTTTCGAGTGGCGGGCGGGTCGGTCGGGGCTCATCCTCCGGAGCTGCCCCTCGTGATCGAAGCGCTCCACGCCGGGTCGCTGATCGTCGACGACATCGAAGATCAATCCGACGAGCGGCGCGGCTCTGTGACGCTGCACAAGCTCTACGGCGTGCCGGTCGCGCTCAACGCGGCCAACTGGCTCTATTTCTGGCCCCAAGTGCTGCTCTCGAGAATCGCCCTATCGGACGCGGCGCGACTCCGCGCGCACGACCGTCTGGCGGGCTGCCTGCTCCGCTGCCACGAAGGCCAGGCCATCGACTTGACCGTTCGCGTGTGCGACCTGCCGGAGTCCCAGGTGCACGATTTGGTGCAATCGGTCGCGTGCCTGAAAACCGCCAGCCTCCTCGAGCTGGCGACGGCGCTCGGGGCGATCGCCGCGGGCGCCGACTCCTCGCAAGTGGACGCGATCGCGCGCTTCGGGCGCGAAGTGGGCATCGGACTGCAAATGCTCGACGACCTCAGTGGCGTGCACAACGTCGCCCGCCGCCACAAGGCGATCGAAGACTTGAGGCAGGGCCGTGCGACCTGGATCTGGGCCTGGCTGGCCCAGGACGCGGACAAGGAAGCCTATCGCCGGCTGCTCGACGAACTGACGAAAGTCATGGACGGCGCCGACGCCGAGCCGCTGATCGAGCGCATCCGCTTGCGGCTGGGCGAACGCGGGCTTCGAGCCGCGCGGCTGCAGCTCGACGCCGCGATCGAGGCGCTTCGAGCCGCCGGTGAAGGCGAGGAGGGCTGCTGTGATTTCCGGCGCGAGCTCGATGAGCTGGAGCGGCTCTATGTCGGCGGTTAGCGCTCGCGCCCGAGGCAAGCGTGCCGCGGTCGTCGGCAGCGGCTTCGGCGGCCTGGCCGTCGCGATTCGTCTGCAGACGGCGGGCTTCGAGACCACCGTGTTCGAGAAGGCCGACAAGCCCGGAGGGCGCGCCTACGTCTACAACGACGCCGGGTTCGTATTCGACGCCGGTCCGACGGTCATCACGGCCCCTCACTGCCTCGAGGAATTGTTCTCCGAGGCATCGCGCTCGATGGCGGACTACGTCGAGCTCATTCCCGTATCCCCCTTCTATCGGCTCGTCTGGGACGACGGGGACAGTTTCGACTACACCGGCGACACGCGCGCGATGCTCGCGCAGATCCGGAAGCGAAATCCCGGCGACGCAGATGGGTATCTCCGGTTTCTGGACTACGCACGACGCGTCTTCGAAAAGGGGTACGTCGATCTCGCGGCGGCCCCGTTCTTGCGATTCGCGGACATGGTTCGCGTCGCGCCCCAGCTGGCGCTCTTGCGCGCCGATCGCTCCGTGTACCGCACGGTCAGCCGGTACGTGCACGACGAGCACCTTCGCCAGGCCCTTTCGTTTCACACGCTACTCGTCGGCGGTAATCCCTTCGAGACGAGTTCGATCTATACGCTGATTCACTACTTGGAAAAGCGCTGGGGCGTGTCTTTCCCCCGGGGCGGCACCGGTGCTCTCGTGCAAGCGCTTGTGAAGCTCTTCCGCGAGCTCGGAGGCGAGCTCCTTCTCTCGACTCCGGTCGAGCACATCGACGTCGCCCGAGGTCGCGGGCCCGCCCATCGGGTCACGACCGCGACCGGGCACCGAGAGTTCGACCTCGTCGTCTCGAACGCCGACGTTCACCATACGTACAGTCGGATCTTCCGCGGCGACGCGGCGGCGGCCCGCACGACGGCGCACCTCGAGTCGCTGGACTGGTCGATGTCGCTCTTCGTCTTGTATTTCGGCACCGACCGTCTCTACCGCGATGAGGTCGCGCACCACACCGTGCTGTTCGGACCGCGCTACAAGGAATTGCTCCGCGACATCTTCCACGGCTCAGAATTGCCCGACGACTTCAGTCTCTATCTGCACGCGCCGACCGTGACCGATCCGTCGCTCGCTCCAGACGGCTGCGACGCGTTCTACGTCCTTTCTCCCGTCCCGCACTTGGGTCACGCGCCGCTCGACTGGAATGCGCTCGCTCCCTCGTACGCCGACCGAATCCTCGCATCGCTCGAGCGTGTCCTGCCGGACCTGCGGCGTCACGTCGTTACCCGTCGTTGGCATACGCCGGTGACTTTCCGCGACGACCTCAACTCGTACCAAGGTTCGGCCTTCAGCTGCGCGCCGACGCTGACGCAGAGCGCCTGGTTTCGCCCGCACAACCGCGACCCGCGCATTCCGGGGCTTTACCTCGTCGGCGCGGGCACACACCCGGGCGCCGGCCTGCCCGGCGTCGTCAACTCGGCCAAGGCGACGGCCCGACTCATCGTGGAGGACTTCGCGCGTTGAACGGGCCGCCCGCCTCCCGAGACTCGGTCGCCTCCGCGCGCGCGACGATCGAGCGCCATTCCAAGAGCTTTGCGCTCGCCTCCCGCCTCTTGCCCGGGGCCGTGGCCGGCGACGCGGTCGTCCTCTACGCGTATTGCCGTCGGGCGGACGACGCCATCGATCTATCGCCGCGCGCGGAGCAACCCGCGCGTCTCCGCGAACTTCGATCGGAGCTCGAGGCCGTCTACGACGGCAGCCCACAAGACGACGCTCAGCTCTCTGCGCTCCAGGCCGTGGTCCGGCGGCGTGGCGTGCCGCGCCGCTACTTGGAGGAGCTTCTCTCGGGCATGGAGATGGACGTCGCCAACGTTCCGTACGAGACGCTGCAGGAGCTGCTCCTCTACTGCTACCGCGTCGCAGGGACGGTGGGGCTCATGATGTGCCACGTGATGGGCGTGCGCAGTCCCGAGGCGCTCCCGCGCGCCGCGCACCTCGGGATCGCGATGCAACTCACCAACATCGCCCGCGACGTCTCGGAAGACTGGGGGCGCGGTCGCCTCTATTTGCCGCGTGACGTACTCGCTCGCTTCGGCGCCCGGGATCTCGGCTCTGCTCTCGGCGGTCCCCTCCCGCCCACCGCCTCGACGGCCGTGGCGCGCGCGACCGGGGCGCTGCTCGACTGCGCCGAGGCGTACTACCGCTCGGGCGACTCGGGTCTACGTCATTTGTCGGCGCGCTGCGCGCTTGCCGTACGCACGGCGCGGCTCTCGTATTCGCGGATCGGCGCTCGGGTTTGCGAGCAAGGCTGCAGCCCGTTCGCGGGCCGGGCGGTCGTGTCGAGTCGGCGAAAGCTGGGCTTGGCGGCCCGCGCAGCGCTGGAGACTGCGCTCCTTCTGCCGGCGGCCGCGCTCGCACCGCGCCCGTTCGTTCCCCAGGTCTCGATCGACGATCCGAGCGGCGTCATCTTTCTAGGCGGAGCTTCATGAGCCGCGTTCGTCCGGAGACGTTCGTCCTCCGCCGGGCGGGCGGGTCTCGGCGCGCGCCCCCGGGC
>JBAULD010000374.1:0-2076 GCA_049578005.1 Polyangiaceae bacterium | reverse complement strand
CGGACTGCCGATCGTCGCGAGCTGTTTCGAGGCCAGCATGGCCATCACGGTCGCTCCAGCTTTGTCGAAGTGGGCCTTGTCGCCATTGAAGGTGAGGGCCGCAGCCGCCGTTTGGCCGATCATGTTGTAGTAGGCGACCCCGGCTGCGTTCAGGTTGTCGACGAGCAGGCTCTTGGTCATTCCAAAGGCGATCGTCGCGTCGACGTAGGGCTGCAGTCGCGTGTTCGTCTCCATGCCGTTTACCCAGACTTGCAACGGAGATGACGTGGTGGGGATGAACGTGGCATTCTTCGCAGCGACTTCCCCCGCCATGACCCCCAGCTCGGTCGTGAAGTCGGGGACAGAGACAGGCCCGTGCGTCGTCCCGCTATCGTTGATGCCGAAGGCCGCCATCACGTAATCGCCGGCCTTGACGTTGGCGATCAGCGTCTTCCACTTTCCGCCGTAGAACGTTTGGATGTTGGCGCCAGGCTGCGCTTGATTGTCGATCGTGACCTGACTGATGAAAAACTGCCCGAGTTCTTGGCCCCAACCCTCTTGCGTGGTCGCGGTCGTGTAGTTGCTCATCGTCGAGTCGCCGGCCATATGGAGGGTGACGGGCGGCAGCTTGCTTTGATCCACATTGCCGGCGTCCCCGCCGCCGGTCGATGCGTCACTTTGGGGCACAGCACCGCTTGTACCGGCATCACCCCCAGCCGCCGAACCGCTGCTGCTGCCCGTCGTGCCCGTCTGCGCAGAGCCACTGCCGCCGTCACTTCCACCCGACGACGTCGTGCTGGCGCCGCTGCTGCCCGCCGCTGGGCCACCTCCGGCCCCGGAGCCGGATGCCGAGTTTTCGCCTCCGCTGCTCGAGCCGGAGGCGGTGGTGTCGCCTCCGCCCGTACTGCTTCCCGTGCCGTTTCCGACACTGTTTCCCGTGCCGCTCGAGGAGCCGGTCGCGCCGGACTCCGGGGCAGTCGACCCGTTCCCCGCCGAGGCGCTGGACGAAGCGGGGCTGCCGCCGCAGGAGACGGGAGCAAGCGACAGGGCCACGGCCATGACCACTGCAACGCGCCTGCTTCGGGCGACCGCTTTTGCGTCAAACATACGGCTCAGGTACGCGTCGCGAACTGTCATTTGATAGCCACTTTGAATGCCCAGAGGGACGGGGTCAAGGTATCCCGCGCGCCCGCGGACGACTTCGCTGCCGTCTGAGAGCAAGAAATATGCTCCGTCCGGAATCTCGAGAATGGGTAGGCATTCCGGGGTCCCAATTGTGTCGCCGGGCGGTCGAGAAACCGACGTCGTGCGCCTGTCACTGAAGCCGGCGGCGACGACCATCCGCATCGTCGCCAACCTCGACTCAGGGGAAATCCCGCCCGCGCCGACCTGGGATCCGCAGCATCCCTTCACGATCAGGCAGCGCCGCCCAACAACCCCCGGGGAATGACTTTGGCGTGGCTACAGGCATTCGAGCTTCCAGGTTTTCTTGCCGCTACGAACATCGACCGTGTATGGCGGCGAGCATCCCTTCTCGTCAGCAATCTTGGGCTTCGGATCCGCGCGCTTGCGATCGGGATGCTCGGCAAGGAGACCCGCCAATTCGATTACCGTTCCTTCTGGCTGCGCTCGCGTCCCATCATGCGGCACCGGCTCGACCTCGGGCGAGCGATCGACGACGGGCGCCGTGGGACGTTCTGACGGAGCGAACGTCGTCACGGTTAGCCCCGCCACCCCCGGCAGTAGACTGATCCCCGCCGCGACGGCGGCTTGCTTACGTCGTTTTCGGCGCAGACCAACGGGGCAATCGCTCGTAAGCACCGTGCCGTCCGCTCGCCGGAAGAAACGGACGCAGGGCGCCGCTTCTATTTCTCGGAGGAAGGCTTCTGCTTCCTCGCGGGCCATGCCGGACAGGTTGTAAACGTTCTTTCCGCATTGGGCGCAGAAGCGAACGCGGTCATCGCCAACCATTCTCTTCCAATCCGCCTTGCAAGGACTGGCCACACGAACGTTGTCGAGTGATGGCGGCGGGCGGGCGTCGCCCCTCGCCAAGAACTCGTCGATTTCCGCAAGCTCCTTCTCGATACGGGGCACGCG
>JBAULD010000373.1:0-3033 GCA_049578005.1 Polyangiaceae bacterium | reverse complement strand
AAGCCGGAGAAGAGCCGATACGAGGGCGTCGATGTCCTCGCACGTGTTGTACGGGGCGAGTGATGCGCGCACCGTGCTCTCGAGTCCGAAGCGGCGAAGAATCGGTTGGGCGCAGTGATGTCCGGCGCGGACGGCAATCCCCTCCTGATCGAGGGCCCTGCCGACGTCCTCGGTGCGGAACCCGTCGAGAACGAATGAAATCACGCCAGCCTTTTCTTGCGCCGTGCCGATGATACGAAGACCGGGAACGCGCGAGAGACCCTGGGTGGCGTAGACAAGCAGTTCGTGCTCGTAGCGCGACACGTTCTCCAGCCCCAAATGCGACACGTAGTCGATGGCTGCGCCGAGCCCTACGGCGTCGGCGATGCTTCCGGTCCCTGCCTCGAAGCGCCACGGAGGGAGCTGGTACGTGGTCTTCTCGAACGTGACGTCCGCGATCATGTTGCCGCCGCCCTGCAACGGGGGCATCGCGTTCAAAATGTCGCGCTTTCCGTAGAGAACGCCGATCCCCGTCGGCGCGAACACCTTGTGGCCCGAGAAGCAGTAGAAGTCGCAGTCGAGCGCTTGCACGTCCACGCTCATGTGGGACACCGCTTGCGCTCCGTCGACCATCACGACGGCCCCGTGTCGATGAGCCATCTCGATGAGCTCTCGTGCGGGTACGATCGTCCCCAGTGCGTTGGAGACTTGGCTGAACGAGACGAGGCGTGTCTTCGTTCCGAGCAACCGATCGAACTCCTCCAGGATGACCTGGCCGCGGGAGTCGACCGGCGCCACGCGCAAGCAGGCGCCGGTCTCGGCGCAAAGCTGCTGCCACGGCACGATGTTGGCGTGGTGCTCCAACCATGTGATCACGATCTCGTCGCCGCGGCCGACGTTGCGCCTTCCCCAGCTCTTGGCGACGAGATTGATGGCCTCGGTCGCGCCTCGGACGAAGACGATGTCTTGAGCGGACGGGGCGTTGAGAAAGCGCCGCACGGTTTCGCGCGCGCCCTCGTACGCGTCCGTTGCGCGCGCCGCAAGCGTGTGCGCTGCGCGATGAACGTTCGAGTTCTCGTGTTCGTAGTAGTAGGAGAGGCGATCGATCACGACCTGCGGCTTCTGGGTCGTCGCCGCGTTGTCGAGCCAAACGATGGGCCGGCCGTGGATCCGCTCCCCTAGGATTGGAAAATCCTTCTTGACCACATTGCCGTCGACCAACCGAGGCGGCGCGGCCTCTACCGGAGCGAGCTCCGGTTGAAAGTCGTACGTCGGACGAGGCTCGGGCCTGGTACCGCCCGAAGCAAGGCCGCCCTCGGACACGCCGCTCGGGGGTAGCAGCTCCGAGAGCTCAGGAACGCCGAAGGCGCCTGAAGACGACGGCCACGCGCCAGGCGAGGCCAGGTTCGGCGACATCGGGGAAGCGCTCGGCGTCACCTCGGGGGTAACCGCCTCCGAAGGGAGACCGGCCCACGACGTCCCGAGTGAGGACGGGACGTTGCTCGCGACGCCCGGAGGCTGGCGAAGCGCGAGGAAGTATGGCTCCGACGCCACCGCACCGCCGTCGATCGCCGACGGCGGCATTCCCGCGCGTCCCGACGATAGCGCGGAGACGGGAGGGAGCTCGCTTTCCGTGGGGACCGAAGGGGAGCGCGGGAGACTCGCCGGTATTGCAACACCCACACTCGATACGTCGAGTGGAAGGGAGCTCGCGCCCGGACCGGACGGAACCGGTGCACGCACTCCCGCGATCTCGAGAAAGTACGGCTGCGTCGCGAGCGCTTCGGGACCCCCGGCAAGGGTCACCGGCGAAGAGATCCCTAAACCCTCCGACAAAATCGTCGGAACGACCCTTAGGTCGGTCTCTTTGGGTGGCGGAGCGACCGCGAGCGGCGGCTGCTTGATCGGTCCCGGAATTGGAGGAGCCGTCAGCGCGGTGGAAATTCCCCCCGCACCTGGCGAGAGAGCGCTCGGTCCGAAGCGCGGCGGGACAATCGGCCCTCTCGGGTCGGTCACCGCGCCTGGAATCGGTCCCATGCGCGCGGCGTCGGACTCGGCGCCAGCGGGAGATATCGGCGCGAGGGTCGGGGACGGCGACACGACCGGCGGCGAAACGACGGCCGGCGGCGGTGCCAGAGTTGGAGGCGACTCCGGCGTCACTCCGCCCGAGAAGATCTCGTTGGCAAGGCGCTGGAGCTCGCGCGCCAGGGCTTGCGCCACGTCGATGTCCGGGACTTGGGCGCCTGCGGAAGAGGGCGCGGGCGCCTGCGTAGGGTCACTTGTACTCATGGTACAGGCCGACGTCGACGTTCTCGAGAACTCCGATGGCATCGTCGGTGAGGATGGCGGCCGAGCAATAAAGCGAAACAAGATACGAAGCCGCGCCCCTTTGATTGATGCCCATCAGGCGAACTGTGAGGCTCGGCGTGACTTCACCGGGAAGCCCAGGCTCGAAAAGGCCGACGACGCCGCGCTTCTTTTCGCCGGTGCGCATGAGCAAAATGTTGGTTTTGCCGTTGTTCACGAACAGCTTGTCCGACGGGATGATCGGGATCCCGCGCCACGTGACGAACGGCGACCCGAACATCGTGACCGTGGGGGGGGGAACCCCTCGCCACGTGCACTCCCGTCCGAACGCGGCGATGGCCTTCGGATGGGCGAGAAAGAACGCCGGCTCCTTCCACACCGTGGCAATCAGATCGTCAAAGTCGTCGGGAGTGGGCGCTCCGCCGCGCGGCTTGACCCTCTGCGAAGGGACGATGTTGTTCAGAAGCCCGTAGTTGGCATTGTTGACGATCTCGTTTTCCTGGCGCTCCTTGACCATTTCGATCAAAACGCCGAGTTGCTCGCGGACCTGGTCCATGGGGCTCCGGTAGAGATCGGAGACGCGAGTCTGGACGTCGATCGTCGTGGTCACCGTGCTCAGCGTGTACTCGCGCGGGTGCTCCTCGTAGTCGATGAACGCCGACGGCAACTCCTCGCCATCGCTCGGGCTGCATTCGATGCGAATCTGGGATTCGCCGCCTTCTTTGACCTTGTTGACGCGATAGGTGC
>JBAULD010000372.1:0-1717 GCA_049578005.1 Polyangiaceae bacterium | reverse complement strand
GCGCAAAGGCGCGATCGGCCATCAGAAGGGCCAGCGTGTCGCCCACCCCACACAAGCAGGCAGCACCGACGAACTGACGGAATGTCACGCCCTCGAGCGGGGTCGCCAGCCGCGTCGCCACGGCGACGGCGGAGGCGGCGAGGACTCCGATGGGCTTGCCGACGACGAGCCCACGCACCGTTCCGGCCAGGATGTGGATGCGCTCGGGCGACGACAGGTGGACGGCGAAGCTCACGCCCGTCGCCGAGAACGCGAACAACGGAAGTACCACGTAGGTGCTCCAGGGTCCGACGGCTCTCTCCATGCGTTCGGCTGGCGAGAGGAGCCGCTCGGCCGCCGCCGAGAGGTTGCGCGCAGCCCACTCCCACATGGGCTCGGTCTCCAGCCGCGAGCTGTCGCGTT
This sequence comes from Polyangiaceae bacterium, assembly GCA_049578005.1. Lineage (GTDB taxonomy): Bacteria > Myxococcota_A > Polyangia > Polyangiales > Polyangiaceae > Palsa-1150. The sequence goes on along the minus strand of JBAULD010000372.1, from coordinate 1,315 downwards.
TCTTTCGCCGCGCCTCGGTCTCCGCTTGATCGAGTGCGGCGAGCGCGTTGGCCGCTTGCGCCAGGAGCGGCCCGGTGGCGGGTCGGGGGCGCGCGGGGACCGCAAGCGCGACGAGCACGCCCGCGAGAGCGGCGTCGACGCCCAACGCGTGGAGCGAGAGCCACGTAGCGACAGTCGCAAGCACGTAGGGCCATCGCGCGTAGACGCGCGCGCGGTTCAATGCGAAAAGCGCGAGCAAGCTGACTGCGACCGCCGGGGCATAGACAGGCGCAAACGCGGCCGGAAAAAAGAGCGCGAGCGTCACCATCGACAGCATGTCGTCCGCGACGGCGAGTGCGGCGACGAAAACGCGGAGACTCGAAGGGATGCGCTCGCCGAGGAGCGCCAGCAGAGCGAGCGAGAATGCAACGTCGGTCGCGGTGGGGATCGGCCACCCGCGGGCCGCCGCGCCCCGATTGAGCGCGAGGTACACGAGCGCCGGGGTGACGACCCCGCCCATCGCACCGAGGAGCGGAAGAAGGGCCGCGCGCCGGCTCGCCAGAGCGCCCACGGTCATCTCGCGCCGAATCTCCAGGCCCACAATCAAGAAGAAGAGCGTGAAGAGCCCCTCCGACAGCCACCCCCGCGTCGTCAGCGAGAGCAAGCTCCCCACGGGGCCGATGCCGAGGTGCGCGTTCATCGCGCGCTCGTAGAGCGGAGCCAGCGGCGTATTCGCGCAGAAGAGCGCGAGGAGCGCCGTCAAGAGCAGGATGAGGCCGCCCGACGTCGGCAGGCTCGCGAAGACACGCGCCGAGCGATGCACGCGCGCTGCGACAGGTCGTTCGAGAGCCTCGAGCATCGAGTGATAGTCCCAGGCGCCGTCGTAGCGGAGCCCGTCGACGAAAATCGTGGGCGTGCCGGTCACCCCGTTCTCCCGACCGGCCCGGACGTCGTGCTCGACGCGCGCGCGCACCGGCTCGGAGTCGAGGTCGCGGTCGAAGCGGCTCAGGTCGAGGCCGATTCCTCTGGCGAGCTGGAGAAGCTCGGGGCGCCCGATAGGGAGCTCGCGATCGAAGATGGCGTCGTGCATCTCGAAGAAGCGCCCCTGAAGCGCCGCCGCCTCCGACGCCCTCGCCGCTAGATTCGCGCCCGGGTTTGCGTGCTCGTTCGGGAAGTGGCGGAAGACGTAGACGAGCCGATCGCCGAGCGTGTCGCGAAGCTGGCGCATCACGGAGCGAAGGCGGCGACAGTAGGGGCACAGGAAATCCTCGTACCCGACAACGAACACCGCCTCGTCGCTCCAGGCGCCGCGAATGTGATCCGTCTCCGGGTCGAC
>JBAULD010000371.1:0-3521 GCA_049578005.1 Polyangiaceae bacterium | reverse complement strand
GGCCACCGCGAAGAACTCGGGACGAACTACATCCCCCGCGCCGAGGCCCAGCTCGTACCGGGAGCGTTCGGCGATCCGTTCCGCATCGTCGAGGCGCTGCCGTGCATGGCGCCCTACTTCAGCGGTCTTCCGTACTACTACGTCTGCGGATCGCCGCCGGAGACCGTGGGCTACTTCATCGACGGCATCAAGGTACCGCTCCTCTTTCACGTCGGGGCCGGGCCGTCGGCGATCGCCCCGCCGCTCGTCGACTCGGTCGACCTCTTCTCGGGCGGCTATCCGTCGCGCTACGGACGATACGCCGGCGCCATCATCGCCGGGCAGACGACTGCCCCCGAGGAAGACCACGCGCACGGCGAGGCGGGTGCGCGCGTCTTCGACGCGCACGCGTTCGTCGAGACGCCTTTCGACCACGGCCAGGGGACCGTGCTCGCCGCGGGCAGGTATTCCTACACCGGCCTGCTCACGTCGCTCATCGTGCCGGATTACAGCGTCGGGTATTGGGATTACCAATTTCGTATCTCCCATCGAGTCGCCGACCGCGACACGCTCTCGGTGTTCGTCTTCGGCTCCCACGACGAGCTCGCGTACAAGGGATCGCCGACGTTCCACATCGAGTATCACCGCGCGGACCTGCGGTACGATCACCCCCTGACCGACGGGCACGTCCGAGTCGCGGGCACGTTCAGCTACGACGACACGTTGACCGCCCTCCAGACCGACACGGGGGCCGGGGCGAGCGCCGCGCTCAAGGGGCCGGGTGGCCGGCTGCGCACCGAAGTCGAAAAGCGCTTGTCGGAGGGTGCTCTCGTGCGCGCCGGGGCGGACATCGGCGTCGAGCGGTTCACGACGGACGACTACGAAGGGGCGGTCCGCCCGCCGCACACCGACGTGGAGGGCGGCGTCTACGGCGACGTCGTCTGGCGTCCGACCGAGCGCGTCGAGCTCGTTCCAGGCCTTCGCCTCGACGGCTACCAGGCCCAAGGCCGAACGACCTGGGCGCCGCAGCCGAGGGTCTCGACGAAAGTGAGAATCGTTCCAAACGTCCTGTGGATCTCGGCGCTCGGCGTGGCGCACCAAGAACCCACAGAAGAGGTGTTCGTTCCGGCGAGAGTCCCTGATCCCATCGTCAGTCTGTCCGGCGGAGACAGCTATCAGTTTTCCGAGGCGGTCGAGTTCAGGCTTCCTTCGAGTATCCGCGTGCGGGCGACCGGGTTCTATTCGAAGCTCGTCGCGAACCGCATCTCCGCGGAGGACCAGAGCGAGGGCCTCCAAGTCTTTCTTCGACGGGATTTCACCCAGCGGCTCGGCGGGTTCGTCTCGTACACGCTGTCGCGAACGGACTCGATCGCGGGCGCGCAGACGTCTCGAGCGACGTGGGACCGGACGCACATCCTGTCGGTCGTCCTCGGCTACGACCTCGGGCTCAACTGGCACGTCGGCGCTCGCTTCTTCTACGAATCCGGGCGCCTCTACCGCGCTCCCTGTCAGGATTGCGCCACGCCTTACACGGCGACCGGACAGCTTCCCCCCTTTTATCGGCTCGACGGCCGCATCGAAAAGAAATGGCTCTTTTCGAATGGGAAGTGGCTGACCGCGACGCTCGAGTGCTTCGACATCTTGGACAAAGCCGAGCCGGTGAGCGCCGACTACTCACTGCGCCAGGGCCTCGTCATCAACCACCAGAGCCCGATTATTCTGCCGAGCGTGGGGCTGGAAGGGGGCTTCTGAGACCCTCGATGGCTCCCTACGCCGTCAGCGCGCCGGTCTCGATGACGCGCGCCGACCGCCCGATTGCGTCGATCCCAGCCCCCCCCCGCTCGCCGGCGACCATCTGGCCCGCCGCTTTCATCCCCATTTGCATCGCGGCGTCCATGAACACGTAGCGGAAGAGCCCCTGACGGCCCGCCGAGCGCACGTTCTCGAAGCGGGCGACTTCGCCGAGTAGGTCCTGCCGGTCCCGTTCGTAGCCGAGGTGATAGACGGGGTAACCGTGCGCGACGCGCACGACGAACGAAGAGAGAACGTCGTGCACCGGCAATCCAAGCGCGCCGAGCTCGGCGAGCATCCGGTCGCGAAGCTCGGTGTCCCCCGCCTCCCAGGTCCGATCGCCGACGTCGCAAGGGACCTCGAGCATCAGCGAAGTTCGCCCCTCGGGCGCCATGAACGGACTGCGCCGCTTGGGTTCCTGGATGCGCGACATCGTCATCTCGCCGCTCGCCACGTACATCCAGGTGTTCTCCGAAAAGTCTCTGCGCGACAGCATCACGTTCACGAACGCCAGCGCACGAAAGCGAAGGCGGCGGGCAGCGGCTTCGATCTCCGGCGGCAGGTCCGGGCGAAGCATGCGCGCGAGCTCGGGCAGCGGAAGGGTCGACAAGAGCTCGCCCACCGCGATGCGCTCGGCGCCGCGAGGTCCCTCGACGAGCACCGCCTTCACGCGGTCCCCCGCGGTCTCCAGCCCCAGAACGCGGGTCGCCGACCGGATCTCCCCTCCGCGCGCCGCGACGTCGTCGGCCATCGCCCGATAGAGCTGGCCCATTCCGAGGCGCGGATACCGGTAGCGTCGCGCGTAGGTGCGCACGGGGGTTCGGCGCAGGCGCATCAAGCGCAGGGCGACGTCGCGTAAGTCGAGCAGCGAGATGCGCTCTTGGGCCCAGTCCGCGGAGATGAGGCTCGGGTCGACCCCCCAGAGCTTGCGCGTGTACGGCCCGAAGAACGCTTCGTAGAGGGGGCGCCCGAAGCGCGAGGTCACCCAATCCTCGAAACTTCGCTCCACGCGAGGCCGGAAACGGGCGCGCACGCGCGCGGCCGCCCAGCCGGCCATCGCGGTCGCGTTCTCGCGGACGCCGAGCGTGCGAACAAGATCGACCGCCTCGAGCGGATAGCGGAACCGACGCCCTCGATAGAGAACGACGCTCTTGCGCACGCCCACCAAGAGGTCGTCGCCGAGGAGCTCTTCGAGCCGGCGAGAGAGGGCGGCATCTTGCGAGACGAAGCGGTGTCCGCCGAGGTCGAAGCGCCAGCCGTCGCGTTCGTGCGTCGCGCACAATCCGCCGACGTGCGGCTCGCGCTCGATGACGATGGGCTTGGCGCCGAAGTGGCAGAGCTGCCACGCCGCCGCCAGTCCACAGGGGCCGCCCCCGAGAATGACGAAGGGCGCACGATCCGGCACGGTGTGACTGTAGCTCTACCCCTCGCCCGCCGCGCGGAGCCGCCGTTCCTCTTGGCCGAGTTTGCCGATTTCTTGCGCGCACCGCTCGGCGATCAGCCGATACGTCCGCGGGTTTTCCGGCGCGTCGAGGAGCGCCCCGAACTCAATCGGCGCGCCGAATACGATGTGAATCGGTGTGCCCGTCCCGGCGAGGCCGCCTGCGACTTGCCGAACGAGGTCGTTGCAAAGGCCGTTGACGAACACCGGGACCACCGGGACTCGCGCCTTGCGAATGACGCGTCCGACGCCGCTTTGCGCTGGAAGAAGGGTGTACGGATCGTCGTCCTTCTTTCGGGTCCCTTCCGGG
>JBAULD010000370.1:0-5002 GCA_049578005.1 Polyangiaceae bacterium | reverse complement strand
GGCGCAGCGTGTGCAGGCCGGTACGCTGAATCGCCGCCATGAGGCGCGTGTACTGCGCGGCCAGCGCCCGCGGGCGACCGTGCGGATCGATGGGTGCGCCGATCCAGCGGTCCCGCTCTACGGCCATGTAGAGGCTGAAGCCGCGAAGGCCGTATGCCATCGCGCACATGAGCGTGTACATCGAGTCGCGCTCGTCGAGGGGCGCGAAGAACGGCGGAAAGCCCGCGCCCACCTCCGCGCCGTACGCGGGCCGCTCCCTGCCTTCGCAGCGACACGCGAGCTCCGTCGTCCGCCGGAGAATGGCCCAATGCTCGCCGGGCGTGGCTCGGTGATAGTAGTCGAGGCCGATGAGGTCGATCGCGGCCATTCGTCCAGGGTTCAGCGGCGTCGCGCTCTCGCCGAGCGGCAGATTGTGCGACGTCGGCAATCCCCCCAAACCAGCGCCGACGAGGTCGGCGGCCATGCGATCCATCGCGCTCGACAGGAGCTGCTCGTGAAACTCGGTCCAGTCGACGTGGCGGGCGAGATCGCGGAGCTCTTTGGCGTCGAATCGGCGCGGCGGCTCGACCGTCCCAAAGGTCAGCGTCTCGTCGCCCCAGGCGCTGCGGAGCTCCCGTACGTGACGGTACTTCGTGCGGAGGAACGCGCGGAACGCGCGTAGCGCGTCGGGGTGGTAGTCCTGATCGTAGACTCCGTCGCGGAAGTAGAGCGCGCCCTCGTTGTCCACCTGAACGAGAACGACCGGCCCGTCGGGCCATCGCAGCCTCGATAGCCTCGTTCCGACGGCGCGGTACCAGTCCGCGGTCTCTTCGAGGAATACTTCGCTCGCGTAGCTCGGCACCGGAAACGCGACCGGGAGAATGGGAAGCATGACCGGGTGGCCGCCCGGCGTGCGCGCCTGGCACTCGGGGTTCCAGACCACGCGCTCCGGCAATCCGAAAAACGTGAGCTCCGCATTGATGTGAGGGCCGGGCCGGAGCACGCAGCGCAAGCCCAGTTCGTGGGCCAGCTCCAGGAAGCGCACGACGTCGAGGCGTGGATCGGTTTCGCCGAAGTCGTACTGGCCCTTGGCCAACTCGTGGACGCCCCAGGGCACGTACGTGTCGACGAGACGCAGGCCCATCGCGCGCATCGCCTCCAGCCCCGCGCGCCATTCGTGCTGGGAATGACGCCAATAGTGCATGGCACCGGCCCAAAGCGGCAGGAGCTCGCCGCCGACGAGCTCGAGGCCGTGAGGGTGCAAGCGCACGGTTCTCTCCGCACTGAACGGGGGGAAGGAGGAATTCGGACGGGGCACGCGGCGGGGCATTCGCAGAGTCAGCGCAGGACCCTCGCGAGCAGATCGTCGAAGGCACGCATGTCCTCGTCGTCGCGCAGACGGGAGAGGCTCGTGCGCACTTTGGCGATGGTTGGCTCCACGAACTTGAGAAAAGACCCGTTGCCCTTGACGCGGTCGATGAAGACGAAGCGTCCGGCGTCCTTCAGCTTGCGCTGGACGGTGACCAAGTCGAACTCTCGGCCAATCGATCGGCGCTCTGGCGGATCGACCGAGCGCGCGCGGGCATAGTCGTCGAGCCGAGCATCGACGAACGCCGGGTCGAAGACCTGGTAGCTGTCGTTGAGCAGTGCGACGAGATCGTAGACGCGCGGACCGAGCAGCGCATCTTGGAAGTCGATCCAGCAGAGGCGACGATCGCCCCGCACCATCAAGTTTCGCGATTGGTAGTCCCGGTGAACGAACGCCCGCGGCCACGCCGCGATTCGGCGGGAGAGGCGCTCGACGATTCCGTCGAACACGCCCCGATCGGACGGGGATAGCGCGATCCCTCGCGCTTCGAGCGCCCACTCTCGGAAGTGGTGCATCTCCCAGGACAGCAGCTCGTCGTCGAACGCGCGTGAAGCGACGACGCACCCTTCGGGCAGTTGATCGAGCAGCTTCTGCCCGCGCGCGAGGTCCGAGACGGCCCGCACGTACATCTCTTCGCGGCGTTCGGGGTGGCCGAGGAGGAAGTTTGCCAGGGTCTCGTCGCCGAGGTCTTCGAGCAAGAGCCAACCGCGGGCGACATCCTCCCCGTAGAGCGCAGGCACGTCCACGCCCCGTTCGGCGAGGAGGTCGCGCACTTCGAGAAACGGCCAGCGGGCGCCGCGCGGCGCGCCGTCCTTCGCGACCTCCTCGGCCTTGGCACCGTCCGGGACGAACATGGCCACGGCGGTTGCCGGACGGCCGGGCAATTTCACCCGGAAGTAGCAGCGCGTCGACGCTCCTCCCGCCATGGGTTCGCACACGAGCTGGGCACCGGCAAACGTGCTGGCCACGAGCGCTGCGAGCGGCGCGAAATCCAGTGTATGGACGGGGCGAGGCAGCGGAGGCACGGGGTGAGCGGACAAGACGGCGGGAGAAGACCTACCACCGGGGAGCCATGACGGCCAACCTCGGCACCCTTGGCGCGGACGTCGCCGCGGCGCTCGGCCTAGCCCTCGATTCGACCGCCCGGGCGCACGTCGCAATCTGGCTCTCGCGACTCGAAGAGTGGAATGCGCGCACGAATCTCACGGCAGCGCGATCGCCCGAAGAGCTCGCGGATCTCATGCTGGCCGACGCCGCGGTCCTTGCGGCGCGGATTCCCCAAGGAACAAGGCTCGTCGACGTCGGGACGGGCGCGGGCGCCCCGGGCCTCGCGCTTGCGCTCGTGCGCCCCGACCTGCGGGTGACGCTCGTCGAGCCACTCGGCAAGCGCGCGAGCTTTCTCCGCACGGTGATCGGAGCCGTCGGTCGTCCGGATATCGGCATCGAGCGCGTCCGCGGCGAAGCGCTGTCTGCGGAGCGCCCATGGGACGTGGCGGTCTCCCGCGCCACGCTGCCCCCCGCGGCGTGGCTCGATCTCGGCACGAAGCTCGTCGCTCCGGGCGGGACCGTTTGGGTGCTCGTCGCCGGGGAAGAGCCGCCATCGCACGCGCGAGCCGCTCTCGAGACCAATCACGGCTACGTCTGGCCGCTCACGGGCGCAACCCGGCGAATGCTCGGCTATCGGTCGCTCCCCTGATCGCCCGGTCCTCGGCGATCCTCGGGCCCCTGTCTTGGCGGGCGCCGCTTTCTTGGCCCGGCCGCCGCCGCCGTGCGAGCTGCTCGAAGGATGACGGGAATCCGGGGATCCGAGCTGTCGGCGGTGTGCAAGCTCGCCGAGGAGCTCGCGAAGGGTCGTGGCGAACGCGTCACCACCGGCCACCTACTCGCCGCGATTGCGTCGGGCGCGGGGATCGCATCCGAGCTGCTCAAAGAGCGACGACTGGACGCCGAGGTCCTCCTCAAAGCGGCCCGCGTCCTGACCGACGACCACGCCGACGCGGTGTCGCGGACGATGCAGCGGGCGCGCGAGCTGGCAGCCCGGTCGCCCACACGCGAGGCGAACGCAATCCACCTCCTCTTTTCGCTCTGCCAAGAACGAACCACCGCGGCGTTCAGGGCGATCGCTCAGTGCGGCTCCGACGTGACGAAGCTGCGCACGGCGGCGATGCAAGCCGCCATGGGCATCGTGGGGGCACGCCGCGCTTCCCAAGCCACGCAACTCTCGCTGCCGCCGAGTCCTGCGGTCGCGCGGCCGAGCGCGGCGACGACCGCGCCTGCGACACAACCCGCGCGACGGCCCGCCGTCATCCCCGTGTCGATCGTCCGGCCCAAGCGCTACAAGCAGACGCCGCCGGCGACCTCCACCGCGGAGCGCGCTCACGCCTTCGAACTCAATCCAAAGCGCTTCCCCACGCTCGTCAGCCTCGGGAAGAACCTCACGCTCGCCGCGTCGAAGGGGGAGCTCGATCCGGTGTTCGGTCGGGAGACCGAAATCGAGCGCACCTTGGACGTGCTCGCGAAGCGCCACGCCAATTGCCCATGCCTCGTCGGCGCCGCAGGCGTCGGGAAGACGAGTGTCGTCCGGGGGCTCGCCCAGCTCATCGCGGACGGAAACGACGGAACGGTGCTCGACGACCGGATCGTCATCGAAATCGACTCCGCCGCGCTCCTGGCAGGAACCGCGCTGCGCGGGGCGCTCGCCGAGCGCATGGCCCAAATCAAGTCGGAGGTGGCCGCCTCCAAAGGGCGCGTCGTCCTCTTCTTCGACGAAGTCCACGCGCTGATCGCGAGCGACGACGAGGCGGCCGCCGAGCTGAAAGCGGCGCTCGCTCGCGGGGAGATCGCGTGCATCGGTGCGACGACGCCCGAGGACCATAAGCGGGTGATCGCGCCGGACGCGGCGCTCGCCCGCCGAATGACCGTCATCGAAGTGTGCGAACTGGCCCCCGAAGAGGCGATGCAGGCGCTCCAGCGCGTGGCCCCTGTCTTCGAGCGGCACCACGGAGTGCGCTTCGCCGCGGACGCCATCGCGGCGGCCGTCACGTGGAGCGCGCGCTACGTGCCCGAACGCCCCCTGCCGGACAAGGCCGTCAGCGTGCTCGATCTCGCGGGAGCGCGCGCCGGGCGCCGGGGTGAGAGAGAGGTCGCGCGCGCGCAGGTCGCCGACGTGCTGGCGGAGATGACGGGCGTGCCGGTGGAGCGACTGCTCGAAACCGACGGCGCCAGGATGCTGCGTCTCGAAGAGCTTCTGGCCGGTCGGGTCGTCGGCCACAGAGAAGCCCTCTCTCGCATCGCTCACGTCTTGCGGCGGAACGCGAGCGGCTTCAGGTCGCAACGACCGATCGGGTCCTTCTTGCTCTTGGGCCCGACGGGCGTCGGCAAGACGGAGACGGCGAAGTCGATCGCCGAGTCGCTCTTCCATTCCCCGCACGCGATGACACGCCTCGACCTGTCGGAGTATGCGGAGGGGCACGCCATCGCGCGGCTCGTCGGCGCGCCGCCCGGATACATCGGGCACGAGTCGGGAGGCCAGCTGACCGAAGCGGTGCGCAAGCGCCCGTACCAAGTGCTGCTTCTGGACGAAATCGAGAAGGCCCACCGCGACGTCCTCGAGGCATTTCTCCAGGTGTTCGACGAGGGGCGAATGACGGACGG
>JBAULD010000369.1:0-3074 GCA_049578005.1 Polyangiaceae bacterium | reverse complement strand
CTTCGGGGCGTTCATCGTACGAGACGACGTTGAAGACGCGCTCCAGCTGCCGAGCGGGGTCCACGAAGTGCCGTTGATGCTTAGCGATCGGCTCTTCAGTGCCGACGCGCAGCTCCTTTACCCTACGTCGGGCAATCCGGATTCACCGTGGGTCACGGAGTTTCACGGAGATGCGTTGCTCGTCAACGGAAAACTGTTTCCCTTTCTCGAAGTCGAGCCGCGGCAGTACCGATTCCGGGTCATCAATGCTTCGAACTCGCGCGTCTATTATCTATCGTTGAGCGGCGGCCGGACATTTCATCAGATTGGAAGCGACCAAGGATTGCTGTCCGCTCCCGTGCCGCTTCAGACCGTGTCGGTGTCACCTGCCGAGCGCGTGGACCTAGTCGTAGACTTCAGCCCCAGTGCGGGCCAGCGCTTGATCCTGCAGAACCAATCATTTCAGCTACTCGAATTGCGCGTCTCCGGGCGGGCGGCCAAGAAGTCGGGGTCGCTGCCTGCAACGCTTCGCCCCGTGCCTAGAATGCCGGAATCGTTCGCGGTGAAGACGAGGACGCTCACTCTGAACGAATACGAAGATCCGAAGACGCGTGGGATGTTGATGCTGCTCAACGCGACGCGCTGGAACGCGCCAGTGACGGAGAAGCCTGTGCTCGACTCGGTCGAGGTCTGGAGCTTCGTCAACCTCACCGAAGACGCTCATCCCATTCACTTGCACCTCGTGCGGTTCCAAATCCTCGACCGGCAGCTCTTCGATGCCGACGAATACAAGATGTCGGGGACGATGAGGCCTACGGGGGAACGGATGTTGCCGCCGGCGAACGAGGCCGGGTGGAAGGATACGGTGCGCGTCGACCCGGGGACGATTACTAGAATCGTCGTGCGCTTCGAGGGCTACGTTGGGCGATACCTTTGGCACTGCCACGTTCTCGAGCACGCCGCCAACGAGATGATGCGCCCACTCGAGGTCGTTCGCCTCTGACCGCGAATGGCCGGCGCTTCTCCCGCCATCGCGGGCCGCCTTCACGGTCCCTTCTTGCTGGCGCTCGCGCCGACCGGGAGCGCTCCGGTGACCGCGACGTCCCCGGCGCGGACGTCGCCCTCGGCCACTTCCGTCATGACGCCGTCTCCGATTCCGGTACGAATCCGTTTCGGCACGGCGCGTCCGGAGCGCAGGAGCCATACGAGCCGTTGATCCGGAGAAGCCTTGTCGCCGTCCTGCGCCGGCGCGCCCGTCATCGCGGCGATCGTCGTGCTGTCCGGATTGAAGCGTAGTGCGGCGTTCGGGATTCGCACGACGTCGTCCTTCCTGGCGTATGGAAACGCACAGTTTGCGGTCATCGTCGGCCGGAGCGCGAGATCGCTATTGTCGATGTCGATGACGGCGTCGTACGTGACCACGTTCTGAATGGTCGTTGCGTTGTCGCGGACCTGGCGGACGACACCCCGAAATACACGCGTCGGGTATGCGTCCACGGTGAAGGTCGCTTCCATTTTCTCGTGTATCTTGCCGTCGTCGCTTTCGGCCACGTTCGTGTCGACCTGCATCTTCGTCAAATCCTGGGCGATCGTGAAGAGGGTGGGCGATTGGAATGAAGCCGCCACAGTCTGACCGACATCGATGTTTCGCGAAATCACGATGCCGTCGATTGGCGAGAGGATACGTGTGTAGGACAGACCCAGCGCCGCCTGATCGAGCGCAGCGTGGGCCTGCTGCACGGCGGCGCCGGCGGCTTCGACGTCCGCGCGCGCAGCGCTCGCCCGTGCTGCGGCCAAATCGAGATCGGCTCGGGCCAGCAGGTTTTCGTTGAATAGGGCGAGCGATCGAGTCCGCGTGCGCTCGGCCTCCTGACGGTTTGCCGTCGCCTTGTCGTACATCGCCTTGGACGACGCGAGGTTCGCTTTTGCCTGCACGACGGTCGCCTCGAAGAGCGACGGCTCGATGGTCGCGATGAGTTCTCCTTTCTTCACGGCCACGCCGAAGTCGGCGTACCAGTGCTCGATCCGGCCGGAGACCTGGCTTCCGACTTGAATAGTCACTATCGCCGACACGGCACCGCTTGCCGTCACTTTCGCAGCGATGGGGCCGCGCTCCACGTTCGCGGTCTGGAAGAGGAGCGGATGTGGCGACTGCGACTGAAAGTACCGGTACCCCATCAGAGAGAGGAGCAGGGCCAGCACCAGAGGAGCCACCCAGCGCAGTGAACGCCTGAAGACGCGCGACATATGGACGGATGGCGGCCCGTTTGAGGCGCGGAAATTACTGGGCGGTGTGGCGGGACGCGCGGGTGGCGCTGCTTCACGGGCGGAATTCACGCTGATGGCAATTGCAGCACCTGCGCCAGCGATGCTCATCCGCCCGCGTTTTGACGCGAGTCAAGCGTTTGGACGAAACGGGAGAGGCCCGGGAAGACATTCTGCCCGAGCCCTCTTCAGCTGCCGCCGTCCCGCGATGGCTTACGGGTCCGTCGATGTTTGGTTTTGTGCTCATGTGCGGTAGCATGCGTCGCGGGGCAGAGGGCAAGAATGAGCCACAGCAAGTACATGAAGACACTGAAATTGGACGAAGCCGAGTTGCGTAGCCGGCGATCGTTCTTCGCCCTCAGCGACGAAGATCTCGCTCGCCTCGCCTCTCTGCGGTCGTTCGCCGACAAGCACACCGAGGGCATCGTCGATGCTTTCTACGAGCTCCTGCTTGCGCATCCGGATACGCGCAAATTCTTCCCGGACGATTCGACGATCCGACGCGTAAAGCGCGCCCAGCGCGAGTACTTTCTTGGCCTTTTCCAGGGCAGATGCGATCTTGCGTATGTCGAAGACCGTCTTCGAGTCGGCGCGGCACATGAGCGGATTGGACTCGCGCCGAGGTGGTACCTCGGTGCGTACCTCCGTTACTTGCAGATCCTGCAGGATCGCCTCTTCGCCGAATTTCCGGAAGCCGAAGCGCGTGCCGCCTTCGCCAGCACCCAGCGCCTCGTTTGGTTCGACGTATCCTTGGCGGTCGATACGTATATCGCCGCCAACCTCGACGCAGTCGGCCGACATCAGGCAGCCATTCGAGAGCTCTCGACGCC
>JBAULD010000368.1:0-31330 GCA_049578005.1 Polyangiaceae bacterium | reverse complement strand
CCGCTGCTCGATGCAGCGGCCCCGCTCGATCCAGCACCGCTGCTGTTTTCCGCGCCGCCGGACCCCGACGAGCTACTCGACCCCGACTGACCAAGAACCTCGCCGGTCGTTTCGTTGGCGTCTCCCGTCCCGGCGTCCGCTGTTTGCATAAGCCCGCCGCCGTCGCCCCAGGACACGACATCGGAGCTGCCGGCGCACCCGGCCGCAGCTAGGCAGGCGATCGATGTCGAGAGGAATGCATAAGGACCACACACCTTCATCGAACGCTCCAAACGCTTTCCCCCGGCCGGTTTCGTTAACATGCGAGTCGCGGAGGGGCGAGGCAAATTCGCGATGTGGAGTCCCCCGGTTCGCTCGCGCGCGTCCTGCGCGCTCGCTCGAGAGTTCGACGGACTCGCTTCCGTCGCACAGATGCGGTCGCGAGTCGAAATGGCTCACGGACTTTTCCGCTGGAAGTATGACTGAGTCTCGCCGACTCATGACCGGACGTCGTCGACTCATGACCGGACGTCGTCGACTCATGACCGGACGTCGCCGACTCATGACCGGACGTCGTCGACTCATGACCGGATGTCGCCGACTCATGACCGGATGTCGCCGACTCATGACCGAGTCGTGTTGACTCGTCACCGGGTCGTGTTGACCAATGACCGAGTCTCGCAGACTGATGACCGAGTCGCGTTGACTCGCGACCGAGTGTCGCGGACGCACCACCGAGTCGCGTTGACTCGCGACCGGGTCGCGTCGACTCGCTTAGTCTCCGCGGCTCGGAGCCTGCCGTAAGCGAAGCCGGGACGTCCAATGCGCAAACGAATAAGGTGTACCCTCCCATTGCCTTGGCTCTCTCTTTCCCTTCCCGCCCTTTCCCCTCGCTCCGTGCCCTCGTGGACAACGTCCGCGCACATCAGGCGAGGGTCACCTCCCATCAAGAAACTTCTCCGAAACTTGGCCGTGGATAAAATCCGGGCGCCGGTCGGGAGACCTCATGCAGTTTGAACGCTACGAATCCGCATCGTTTTACGACGAAATGTTCGACGCGGCCGGCCAGCCGCGCCACGGTTGCGCTCTCGTCGTCCGCACGCTCGCGGCCATCCCCGACGGAGAGGTGCTCCGGCGCCAGCGGGCGGCCGAACGCGCGCTGCTCCACATGGGCAGCACGTTCAACGTCTACGGCCACGAAGACGGCGTCGAAAAAATCCTCCCGTTCGACATGATTCCCCGGGTCATCCCGGCCTCGGAGTGGAAGGTGCTCGAGGGCGGCCTCAAACAGCGCGCCCGTGCGCTCGACCTCTTCCTCGACGACCTCTACCACGCGCAGCGCATCCTCGCGGACGGCGTCGTGCCGCGCGAGCTCGTGGAAACCGCCGCGACCTATCTCCCCGCATGCCGGGGTCTTGACCCCCCCCACGGCGTCTGGTGCCACGTGAGCGGCACGGACCTCGTTCGCGACAGCGACGGTCGCTACTACGTGCTCGAAGACAACCTCCGCTGTCCATCGGGCGTGTCGTACGTCCTTCAGAACCGGCGGGTGATGAAGCGCACGTTCCCGCGCGTCTTCGAAGCCTCGCGCGTGCGCCCGGTCGACGCGTACCCGAGCCAACTCCTGCAGATGCTCCAGTACGTCCGGCCTCGCGACGTGGCCCAGCCGACGGTCGTTTTGCTCACGCCGGGCGTGTACAACTCCGCCTACTTCGAGCACTCGTTTCTCGCGCAGCAAATGGGGATCGAGCTGGTGGAAGGGCGAGACCTCGCCGTCCGTGACGGCTTCGTCTGGATGCAGACGACCCGCGGCCTCTCCCGGGTCGACGTCATCTATCGTCGAATCGACGATACGTTCCTCGATCCGAACGTCTTTCGGCGCGACTCGATGCTCGGCGTCCCCGGATTGATGGACGTCGTCCGCGCCGGTCGCGTGACGTTGGCCAACGCGCCCGGTACGGGCGTCGCCGACGACAAGGTGATCTACGCGTACGTACCCGCCATCATCCGCTACTATCTGGGCGAGGAAGCGATCTTGCCGAACGTGCAAACGTTCGTCTGCTTCGACGACAAGCATCGCGAACACGTGCTCGCCAACATCGACAAACTCGTCATCAAGGCCGCGAACGAGTCCGGAGGGTACGGGATGCTCATCGGGCCCCAGGCTTCGGCCGCGGAGCGGGCGTCTTTCGCCGACCGCATCCGCGCGAACCCCCGGAACTACATCGCGCAGCCTCTTCTCGGGCTATCGCGCGCGCCGACGCTGATCGACGGCGCGGTCGAAGGCCGGCACGTCGATTTGCGCCCCTACATCCTTCACGGCGAAGACATCTTCGTCCTCCCGGGCGGTCTCACACGCGTGGCCCTGAAGAAGGGATCGTACGTGGTCAACTCGTCGCAAGGCGGCGGAAGCAAAGATACGTGGGTGCTCGCCTCCAACGGTTCGGGAGACTGAAACATGCTCAGCCGAGTGGCCGAAGCGATTTACTGGATGAGTCGCTACGCCGAGCGAGCGGAGAACGTCGCCCGCTTTCTGGACGTGAGCTTCCAGGTGATGCTCGACCTGCCCGATCCCGTCGGGGATCCGTGGGCCGGCGTCGTGAGCGCGACCGGCGATCACGCGCTCTACTTCAAACGCTACGAAGTCGCGACACGCGACGACGTCGTTCGGTTTCTCACGTTCGACACCGGTTCGCCGAACTCGATTCTCTCGTGCCTTCGAAAGGCCCGCGAAAACGCCCGCTCGGTGCGCGAGGTCATCTCGTCCGAGATGTGGGAACAGATCAACAAGTGGTATCTGCTCGTGCGCGACGCGGCGGCGGATCAGTCCGTGCTCGACGACCCGCACGACTTTCTGACCGAGGTCAAACAGGCCTCGCATCTCTTCGTGGGTATCGCGGCGCTCACGATGACCCACGGCGAAGGATGGAACTTCGGACGGATCGGCCGGCTCATCGAGCGCGCCGATCAAACCAGCCGAATCATCGACGCCAAGCAGGCGCTTCTCCTCGCGCGCCCGACCGAGCTCGGGTCCAGCCTCGACTCGGTCAATCTGTCGGCGCTGCTGCGGTCGGTGAGCGCGCTCGAGATGTATCGCAAGCGCCACGGCATGATCGCGTTTCCCACGGTCATCGGCTTTCTCCTCCTCGAAAAGGGGTTTCCCCGCTCCGTGCGCTACTGCCTCAACGAAGCCGCGCGTTCGCTCCACGCGATCACCGGCACTCCGGCCGACGCCGGCGACTCGGTCGCCGAGCGTCGCCTCGGACGGCTGAGCGCTGAATACGAGTACGCGTCGGTCGAAGAAATCCTGGCCGAGGGCCTCCATAACCACCTCGATCGCCTCCAGTCGAGGCTCAACGACTCCGGAGCCGCGATCCACGACGCGTTCTTCGCGGTTCGTCCCCTGGGCCCAGAGTCTCCGGAGCGTCCCGCCGCAGCGGTAGCGACGCAAACGCAGTGGAGCTCCGCGCATTAGCCGACGCTGCGGAAGAGTTCCTTGCGCGAGGCCGGTGCCGGGCATACGGTTGGGAGAGCACAAGCGTACGGCCGGGGCGCTGGAAGGAGCTTCCAAATGGGGTACAGGCATTTCTACGGATTCGGGATCCTCCTGGCCGGGTGCAACGCGGCGCCGCCAGTCCCCGACAACCCGGTGCCCGCCCTTGCTCCGGACCTCGGCGCCACTACCGTTCAGTCGGTATCGCCTCCTGCCATTTCAGGCGGCACGCTCCTCTTGTCCCAGGACGGGACGACGGCGATAGCGGCAGATCCCGATCGGGATCTCGTCAGCTTCGTGGACCTTTCGTCGAGGACCCTTCGCGTCCAAACGTCTCTCACCGCCCGCGACGAACCGGGCCGGATGGTGGAGGACGCTGCCGGGTTCGTTCACGTCGCGCTTCGCGGCGCGGGCGAGCTGGCGACACTGTCGATCGCGACCGGAGAGCTCGTGCAGCGCCGCGCCGTGTGCGCGCAGCCCCGCGGTGTCGCCTACGACAGCGCGCTCGACCAGGTCCTCGTCGCGTGCGCGAGCGGCGAGCTCGTGACCTTCGCGGCGTCGTCCGGTCCCGCCGTGCAAACGCTGACGGTCGAGCCGGACTTGCGCGACGTCGTCATCGACGGAGACTTGATCTTCGTGACGAAGTTCCGTACGGCGGAGCTCCTTCAGCTTAACCGGAGCGGCGCCATCGGGGGGCGTAGGTTTCTGCCCGCAGACCCCGGGAGCTTTCCAGCCCTGGCGTGGCGCATGCGGCTTACGCCGAATCATCAGATCTTCGTCGCCTATCAAGTCGACTCGACCACCTTCGTGCCGGTGACACCCGGCGGCTACGGCAATTCCGGGTCGGGTTTCTTGGAAGGGTCGTCGCCTTCCGGCTCCACCACGTTTGGTTTCGCAGGTTCGCCGTCGCCGGCGGCCCCCCCCTCGACGGGCGTCGGTGGGCCCGGAATCGTACGCACCGCCATCGCGACCGTTTCGACGATGGACATTTCGACCCCGAACCCGAACGGGGTACCTGGCGGCAACACCAATGTCATCCAAACGAGCGTGCTCCCGGTCGATCTCGCGCTGCCGCCTTCCGGGCAAGCCAACGGCCTCGCCGTCCTCATCGCGGCCGGCAATTGGAAGTCGTCGCTCACGAACGCATACTCGACGTTCCTGATGGAAATAACCCCCCGTCCTGCCGGCGGCACCCAGCCCGCGGCGATCGACGCGCAGGTGACCGCAACGGAGATTCTGCCGGACGGGACGATCCTTCTCCAGAGCCGGGAGCCCGCGGCGCTGCATTTCGTCAGCACCGGCTCCGACGGCCAGGCCGACTCGCTTCTGACCTCCGTGACGCTCTCCGAGACGAGCCGCGAAGACACAGGACACACGATCTTCCACACCAATTCCGGCGGCGCCGTCGCGTGCGCGTCGTGTCACGGCGAGGGCGGCGACGACGCCCAGACGTGGAACTTCGGCGGCGTCAAACCGCGACGAACGCCGTCGCTGCTCGGGACCGTCAAGGGCACCGCGCCGTATCACTGGGACGCGGACTTCGCGGATATCCAGTCGCTTTCCCACGCGATCTACACGGTTCGCATGTCGGGGCGCGTCCTCGCGCCCGATCAGGTCTCGGCGCTTCAGAGCTGGCTCGAGCAGCTGCCGCCGCCGAAGCGGCCCGCGGGGGACTCCGCCGCGATCGCGCGCGGTCAGGCGCTATTCCAAGGCGAGGCGGCTTGCGCGAGCTGCCACTCCGGTCCGTCGTACACGAACAACGCGACGGTCGATGTCGGTACCGGCGCGCGGCTCCAGGTGCCGCCGCTTGTCGGCGTGGGAGCGCGGTTGCCCATCATGCACGACGGTTGCGCGAAGACGCTGGCCGACCGGTTCGGCGCGTGCGCGACGCCCACGCACGGGCAGACGACGAACCTCACGGGCAGTCAGATCGGCGATCTCGTTGCGTTCATGAACTCGCTGTAGCCCCGGAGAGAACCGCCAGGCTCGCCAAGGTCAGCGAGACGAGCGGTAGATCTCCGGTCACAGGCGCCACTCCACCGCGCCTCCAAGCGCAGGGCCGACCAGCGTGGCGGTGTTGCACGAGTTGCTAAAGGGGGGATCGGGGTTGGTGCTGCACAAGTTCTCTTGGATCAAGTCCACTCCGGCGTAGCCGGTGAGGGCCAGGGTGCCTTTCCCTCCGTTCCCCCGAACCAGCACGCGCACGCCGAGGTCTCCGTATCCGAAGCCGACGTTGCCTCCGCCGCCGCGTGCGATGAGCATGGCTTTCGCCGATACGGGGATCTGAAGGCTCATCGTGAAGTACCCGAGGTTGAACTGGTTGTTGATGGCGATCGCGCTGCTCTGGAAATTGAGCGCCAGGCCGTCGTGCGCGCCGATCCGGGCCGATTGGACGATCGTCAGCGACCCGGTTGCGGGCGCCCCTGCGGAATTGGTGTTCTCGTTGACCGAGGCGCCCCCGACGCCGAGGCCGACTTCGACGAATTGCGTGTCGAGTCCGGCGAGGACGTGCGCCGCGAAGACGGAGACCGCACTTCCACTCGTACTGGTGATCTGGCCGTTCGCGCAGCAGGACGTCGTGCTGGACGGACCGCCGACGCCGAAAGGCGAGACCTCCGCGCGCAGGACGAAGGGCGCCTCGAAGCGATATGCGACCGAAGCCGAACCGAGCACTCCGACGCCGAGGCTTCCAAACGCGACGAACGCGCTCGACGTGAGCGAAAGCTCCCAGAGGCCGCCGTGGCGCGGCGGCGCGACGACGCTTTCGGGCTCTTTCGGAGGTGCCTCGGGAGCCGCCTCCGCGACGCGCTCCCCGTACGGGACGAGGGGGGAAATGGCCTGCAGCGGAGCTTCGCTCGAGGATCCGATGTGGACCGGACGCGCGTCCACGTGGGCGACTTCGACCCAGACGAATCCGTCGTGGAGGAACAGGCCCGTTGCGCTTCCATCGACGAGCATCGACCCGTCGCGGCGGGGCGCGGCCGGGTCCGAGAGATCGAACTCGACCACGCCGGCGGCGCCGCACGCGACGAAGAGCTTGTTGCCGGCCCGCAACATCGCCCGGCCTCCGCAGCCGATGTCCACCGCGGTGCTCGAGCCGACTCGGGTTATCCGCAGCGTGTGATCCGAGAGCGTGTACTCGGGCTCAGTCGGCGGGGTCGGGCTCGGGGCCGTGGTCTCCTGCGCGCGCGCCCGCGCCCCCGCGGCGGTCGCCGCCAGACACACCAAGACCCCCGCGATTCCGCGCATCCGTTACCCGACCTCGTGGACGTGCACCGCGACGTCGAGTGTCTCCGCGCCGCCCCCGACATAAATGGTCCCGGACGTCGGCGTGGCGTCGACGTAGTTGCGGCCGACCGCGATCCGCACGTGCCCCGTGCGCGTCACCACGCCATTGGTCGGATCGAGCCCGCGCCACCCCACTTCGGGCAAGTATACCTGGACCCAGGCGTGGGATGCCTCGGCCTGCTGACGATTGGGATCTTTGGGCCCGGTGAACAAGTATCCGCAGACGTACCGCGCCGGGACGCCCATCAGCCTCGCGAGGCAGATGAAGAGGTTCGAGAAGTCCTGACACACCCCCCGCCGCGTGACGTACACGTCGAACGCGGTCGTTCCCAGCGTGGTCGCCCCCCGCGTGTAGACGTACTCGCGATGGATGGCGTCGTTCAAGTCGAGCAGGGTGTCGAGCAGATCGCCGTCGTTCCGCGCGACGAACCGCATCGCGTAGTCCACGAGCTCGTCCAGGTGAGTCTCCGGGAGCTCGGGCGGTAGGAGAAACGGTTCGAGCATGTTGCGCTGCCACGGCATCCACACGAGCGGGATGGTGGTGCGCGTCCGCCGCAGGTCGAAGCCGAGGGGATTGGTGTCCAGCACCTCGACCTTCGACCGGGCGACGATCGAGAGTTCCCGGTAGGGGCTGTCGATCGCCAGGCGGCGCACGCGGTTGCCGAAGACGTCGTCGAAGTCGCGCCCGCGGCCCGCCACCGACACTTCCAGCTGGGAGCTCAGCAGAGTCTGTAGACGGTCGTGAACCGGGGACAGACGTAGCAAGTGGGTGCTCCGCTCCACCGGATGGGCATACGAGTACACGGTCCGGTGGACGATCGACAACCGCATCGGCGCGGCCATGGCGGCTTGGCGGCGATGGGCGCGCGAGTGAAGCGCATCGACTGGCTTCTGCTCATCCCCGGCAGGCTCTTGCGCCGCCACGTTTCCGACGATCGCCCCCTGGCGCACGACCACGAGCTCGCCCGCGCGAAGCCGGCGCCAAGAGAGTCGGTGGGCCGAGCCCTCGCTCTTGAGCGCGGAGGACGAGACGATGATCCCCTTGCGCTCGCTCTTGCCACGGCTCGTCAGATCGATTTGGACGTCGTCGTCGCCGATGACGAGCTTGGCGTACGGCGGGAGAAGCTCGCCGAGATGCAGCGTCTCCGGGCCGAACCGGTCCGCATAGGCGAGGAGATCGCGGCCATCGCAGAGCACGAGATCGAGCGACCCGAGCGCGTTGAGCTCGGTGAGCCACGCGTGGACGATCTTCAGATCGGCGTCGTCCAGGGATCGCCAGCCGCGCGCGGCGATGCGCTCGAGAAGGGTGCAAAACACGCGCTCGGTGTCGGTCGCGCCGACCGGCTCGAAGCGCGAATCGGAAGGGGGTTCGAGCGTGTGCGCGAGGGTGCCGGCGTGGCCGATCATCCACTCGCGGCCGGCCCAGCTCCGAACGAAGGGTTGGGTGTTCGCGTCGGTGTTGGAGCCCCAAGTCGCCGTGCGCACGTGGAGCACGAAGAGCGAGGACTCCAGGTGCTCCCACGCCTTGACGAGCTCGCCGCGGATGCTGCCCTGCGAGGGCGCAGGCTCTTTGAGTACAGATGCGGACGGTTCGCCGGCCGGGTAGTAGCCGAGGCCCCAGCCGTCGGGCAGCGTTTGCCCCGAGCGCAGACAGCGGAGATCGAACGACGGCGCGAGCTCCCCCTCGAAGGACATCGCGAGCAAGTTGGGCACGGTCTCTGTAACCTCGCCGGCACACGGTCTCTCGTCAATCGAGAAGCGGGAATTTCGGTTTGCGTGCGGGACGGCGGCGGTTGCCTTTGACCGCGCGCCCTCGGCGCAATACGTTGGCAGCGATGAACGCCAACGACTTCGACGCCGTCGTCGCCCGCTACGATCTCAACGAGCACCCGTTTTACCGCGCCTGGCGAGCGGGAACCCTTCCCGTGTCCAAGCTGGCGGCCTACGCGTGCGAGTACGCTCCGTTCATCGAGGCGATCGCGGCGGGGTGGAGCACACTCGGGGAGGGCGATCACGCCGCCGAAGAGCTCGACCACGCGCGCCTCTGGGGACGGTTTCGCGACGCTCTCGGGGCGACCGGCGAGCCGTCTTGTCCCGAGGCGAGGGCGCTCGTCGATGTGGCGCGCGAGGCATTCGCCGACCCCGTGGAGTCGCTGGGCGCGCTCTATGCCTTCGAGTGCCAACAGCCGTCGACGACCCGCAGCAAACTCGACGGGCTTCGCGAGCACTACTCGGTCGCCGAAGAGGCGACTGCATACTTTCGGATCCACGCGGGCGACTACGGCGAGCGCGAACGACTCCGCGGCCTTGCGGCAGCGCTGACGCCGGGCGACGGCGAGAGGGCGACCCGCGCCTGTGAGCGCACGTGCCGAGCGATGTGGTCGGCGCTCGACGGAGTCATGGGCGGCTGCGCGTCGTAGTCGTCGGCAGTGGGCCGAAGACAGCCACGACATAATAGCGTCCCGGCCCGAATCGAACCGAAGTCGCGCCCTCGAGCAGGGCTTGGTCCAACGGGTCGACGTGGAACGCGCGGAGATACGAGCGAAGGCCCCGGGCGACGGGCGTCGGCAATCCGCCGAAGTCGGCGAAATCGACGACGAGAACGTTTCCACCCGCCGCCAGCGACTTTCTGCCGTTCTCGAGGGCCGCGGCTCGATCGCGCACCATCGACAGGCAATACGAAAAGAGGATCCGATCGGGGACTGCGCCGAGGACGTGGTCCAGTGCGGCGTCTTCTGCGAAGCCGTGCTCGAACATCGCCCAGGGGCAGCGCGCACGCGCGTGTTCGAGCATCGCGTCCGACGCGTCGACCCCGCCCAGGCTTGCGTTGGGCCGAGCTCGGTGTAGGAGTGCGAGGTTGCGCCCGGTGCCGGGACCGACTTCGACCAGTCGCTCCCAGCTGGCGTCGCTCGTCAGCTGTCGAATCGCCGTGTCGCGCCCGAAGAGATAATACTTGCGGGTCACGTCGTAGATGCGACGCGACAAGCCGTAGTAGCGATTCAAAAACGCCCGATGTTCGACCCGGGTATCGTTCAATGCGCGACCTGATAGAAGGCCACTCGGCGATATTGCCTCGTGCGATCCATCCGGCTCGCCGTCTCGGTGGCTTCCTTCATCAGCCGGAAATGCCGGTCGAACCCGTGGCGCTCGGGCAAGAGGCCGTCGTCCACCGACCGGTGAAGGACGACTGCACCGTCGGCGCTCGTACGGAATATCTCGCGAAGCAGCGTCTGCCGGGCTTCGTCCGACATCCAGTCGGGTGCGTCGCAAAGCGTGTAGTGCGTCCACCGGTTGGGCCCGGCGGCGGCGAGCACGTCGAAGATGTTCTTGTGGTGGAACTCCACTTTGGTCTTCGCCCCGAGCGACGCCTCGTGATGGTCGCGGCGCAAGAATGGGGGAACGGCGTCGGCGCGCTCATGGTTGTAGTGCCCGGCGACGGCATTCCAGACGAACCAGTTCCGCTCGAGATCGGTCTCGGCCACGCGGCCCAGGTGCATGAGGAAGAAATCGACGACGTCGTCCAGCTGTTCGGCGCGGAGCATTCGTTCGCGCTGGGCGTGGTTGACGCCGATCGCGATGAGATGCACCGGTGAGCGCAGGAGAGCGGCCACCCACGGTTTGCGGAGAATCGGGGCGAAGCGCTGAAAGATCATCTGACGGCGCTCCTTCACCGGCTCCGCGATGACCGATCGCAGCCAGGTCGAGTCGACGCCGGACAACTGGCGGAGCAGGGCGAAGAGGCGCGCAGTCAAGCCGCGACGGTGGAAGCAATGAGCAAAAATCCGGTAATTGGCTCGCCAGTGGTGCTGTAGCCAGCGCGGCAGTCGCTCGGTGAGGCGACCCGTGAGCCGCTCCGGCTGCGCGTGCGTGCCGTGCCCCCACACCTGGTAGAACTCTTCGTAGCTGACGAGCTCGCGCGCGGCGCTGGCCTTCAGCGCAGTGATGGCCAAATGCCGCGCGTTGATGTCGACGGCGTCGATGCTCTGCGGCTGGCGACTGAGGTGCCCGGCGATGCCGCATCCGGCGCCAGAAATGCCCAGTATTCGCGACGATGATCCGACTTGGAGGAACTTCTCGTCCACCTCCGTGTCTTCGAAGAGCATGTTGTAAACGAAGAGATGTCGGAAAAGCTGCTGAAACGCCTCGTCTGCGACTCGCATCGTTGCGCGAGTCGACACGAAGAAGGTGTCGTTTGCGTGACGGTGTTGGTTCGAATGAACGAAGGGCTGCGCGTTCGGGCAGACGTCGACGCGAAAAGGTCACTTGGATGGCGCTGAACGGCCGTTCTCAGAGGCTAGTCTGGCCGCAGACGAAAAACCCTGGACGGGGCATCGATGCGCATTCTCTATGGCGTGTTCGGTTACGGACGCGGTCACGCGACAAGGGCCCTCAGCGTTCTTCCGGAACTTCGTCGTCGGCACGAGGTCGTGGTCGTAGCCGGCGGGGACGCTTACGACGCGATCGCGCCGGAACACCCGGTCGTGCGGATTCCCACGCTGCGCTACGGCTACCGCGCTGACGGAAAGCGCTCGCTGTCGCGAACGCTGGGAGAGAATCTGTCGCACGTCGCGGACGTGGCGCTCGGGGGATCGGGCTATCGCGAAGTCGTTCGGGTCATCCGAGACGTTCGTCCTGACGTGGCCGTTTGCGACGCCGAACCCTGGTCTCACGCCGCCGCCGCCCGCATCGGGGTGCCTCGAATCAGCTTCGACCACTTCGGTGTCCTCGCCTATTGTCGGCCGCCGATCGCCTTTGGCGACCGCCTGAGGTCGTTCCGTGACGTCCTCGCCTATCGGGCTCTGATGGGTAGGCCCGACCGGGTGATCGTCTCGAGCTTCTACGCTGCGAGTCCGCGCGACCCTCGCATCCGCTTCGTCGGGCCTCTCCTGCGTCCAGAGGTCTCCAGCCGGACGGCAAAGCGGGGGGAGCATCTGCTCGTGTACCTGAACCGCGGCGCGTATCAGTTCACGCAGCACGTGGAGTCGGCGATGCGCGACCTCGCGATCCCCGTCACCGTCTACGGCACGCCTCGCCGAGGCGTCGACGGCAACCTCACCTTTCGGGCTCCTTCGAACGAGGTCTTTCTCGACGATCTCGCTTCGTGCCGCGCGGTCTTCAGTACCGCTGGCAATCAGCTCGTCGGCGAGGCCCTCTGGTTCGACAAGCCGATGCTCGTCATGCCGGAGCACACGGTGGAACAGCGCCTGAACGCCGCTGCGGTCGATCGGCTCGGCATCGGCCGGCAGGTTCGTCATTGCGACGTGACGGCGGGCACCGTCGCGAGGTTCCTCGCCGACGAGCGCGCTTACCGGGGAGCGATGCGCAACGCAGTCCGCGACGGTCGCCCGGCCGCGCTGTCGGCGATCGAAGGCTTCGCCCGCGAGCTCGGCGGCGCTCGCCGCCGCGGTCGGCAACCGGCCTGGAGGTTTGCGTGAGGGCGGTCGCGGCCCTCGCGCTCGGCATCGTCAAGAACCGTCTGGGCGCCGTTCCGCACCCCGGGTGGTGCACGTACCTGGTCACGTATCGGTGCAACGCGCGATGCAAGATGTGCGACTCGTGGCGGATGAAGCCAGGAACCGAGCTCGCCCCCAACGACGTGGCCGGCGTCTTTTCGCGCCTCGGCAGGCTGGATGTCGTTCGCCTCAGCGGCGGCGAGCCGTTTCTTCGAGAGGACCTTCTGGAGATCGCCGAAGTCATCACGCAGATCTCGCGGCCGCGCGTTCTTCATGTGACGACCAACGGTTCGATGCCGGACCGAGTGGTGGAATTTGCCGAGAAGTACTCGCGTCCCCGCCGGCTCGCTTTCATGGTCTCGCTCGACGGCCACCGCCACGAGCATGACGCCAACCGCGGGGAGCAGGTGACTTACGACTCCGTCATCGAGACGGTGCGGCGTTTGGTCGCGCTCCGTCGTCGCCGAAAAATCGACGTGAGCGTGAATCATACCGTCATTTCTCCGGAGTCTCTCGACGATGCGGAGCGGGTGCGGGAAGAGCTCGGTCGTCTGGGCGTCGACGTCCAGTCGGTGCTCGCGTACTCCGAGTCCTCGATGTACGGCATCAAGCTGCGCGGCAAGCGAGCGGAGCACGTCATCACGCGCACGGGGTATCCTCTCCACCCCAGGCTCGCCGGCGCGGACGTCGTGGGATTCGTGCAGCGCGAGCTCGAGCGCGCGCGCCGTCTCTCGAGCCCGCTCCGCCGGCTCGGAAAGAGCTATTACCTTCGGGGCTTGCTCGCGCGTCTGCGAGGCGACCCTTCGCCCAATCCGCGCCCGCGATGCGTCGCGCTGCGCAGCCACGTGCGTCTGCTCCCTGACGGTCGAATGCCCGTGTGCCAATTCAATACCGAAATCGTGGGCGACCTCACCAAGCAATCTCTGCGCGAAATTGCGCAGCAAGCGGGCACGCGCGCGGCCCGGGCGTGGGTCGACGCGTGTCCTGGATGCTGGGCAGAGTGCGAAGTGATTCCGAGCGCGATCTACACCGGCGACTTTCTGCGAGACGCGCTCGGCGCCCCGTTTCGCAGCTTCGCCGACCGATTCGCAGCCTTTCCCCGTCACCTATTCGATCTCCGGGGAGCGCGGCAAGACGATTCGAAACGAGCTTCCTTGGCCTAGTTCGCTCTCCACCGCGATCCGTCCGCGGTGGGCCTCGGTGATCAGGCGAGCGATGTAAAGACCGAGCCCGAGACCCCCGACCGGTTTGTCGGTCGGAGCGCGGTAGTAGCGTTCGAAGAGCTTCGGGAGATCGGCCTTCGCGATGCCGATGCCCCGGTCGACGACTGCGACGCTGAGCTCGCCGTCGCCCTTCGCCAGGGTGACGAGCACCTCGGTCTCGCCGGGCGAGTATTTTATGGCATTGGCGACGAGGTTCGCAATCGCGCGTTCGAGCCGTTCGGGATCTCCCGATACCGGATACGAGCGCTCGGGAGCGTCCACCCGAATGCGGCGTCGCAGGGCGTCGTCCATCCGCTCGACGACTCCTGCGACGACCTCCGCCAGATCGCAACGGACGAACCGCGGACGGCAGCTCCGCCCCTCGAGGCTCGCCGCTTCCAGCAACTCTCCGATCATGGACGTCATCCGGTCGGCGTTCGCCATGATACGCCCGATCGTCCGGACGTCCTCGGGCGCTTGCGCGCGCTCGAGCGAGCGCTTCAGCGCCTGCGCGGAGAACACGATGCTCGTCAGCGGCCCTCGCAGGTCGTGTGAGATGAGGGCGGCGTACTCTTCGCGCCGCTGCGCGAGGCGATGAAGATCGGTGACGTCGCGGAAGACCACGGTCGCGAGCGACACGTGGCCCGCGCAGTTTCGGACGCTCGTGCCGCAAGCGACGACGCGCCTCGCCTCGCCGTCGGGTCTGACGTGCAAGAGCTCGTACTCGGAGAAGACCTCTCCACGCATCGCCCTCGCGAGAGGACGCTCGTCGGCCGGGAGCGAGGAGCCGTCCGGCCTTCGCGCGTCGAGGCGTTCGAGATCGACGACGTCGCGAATGCAATTGCCCCTCACTCCGAGGACGGTGCGCGCGGCCGCATTCATCATGAGGAGCCGTCCCCGGCCGTCGGCGATGAGGATACCTTCCGCGAGCGTCTCGAGGAGAGCATCGAATTCCGTCTTCCGACGCGCGGCTTCTTCGGCCTGCTCCCTCTCGCGCACGCTCGCGGCCAGGAGCTGCTCGCCGAGCGTGCGCGCGTCTCGCGCGAACCGCGACAGCTCTTGCCGCGCGAGCACGTCGTCGGTCACGTCCTTGGCCGTGAGGATGACCCCGCGACCGCGACCTGGGGATTCCGGCACCGGCCAGGCCGCGTAGCGGACGTAGCGAATTCGCTCGCCCACGATACGGTGCTCGTGGTCCGGCGACGCCTCCGGCTGCCCGGTCGCGTAGACCCGGTCGAGGATCGAGTGGGGCGTGCGATTGAGGTCGCGGAACGCGTCGGCGAACGCGCATGAGAGCAAGCGCTCGCTTGGCTGTCCGGCGAGCTCGCAGAAAGACTCATTCGCGTATTCGAGGAGGTGGTCCGCGCCGCGCAAAACCGCGACCGCGTCGGGCGACCGCTCGACCAGGTAGTGCCAGAGCCATGCGTCGGCCGCCTCCCTCTCGGGTCTTTGTGCCGTGGCCCTTCCGTGAAGCTGGTTGCTCCGCATCTACCCCCACCCCCGCCTCTCGGGTACTATAGCTTCAGCGTGGCACTGGTGCGTCGCGTACGTGACGCCGCGCCCAACTGTGACAAGCCAGGTCGGACCCCCGCGGCTTGCTTCAACCGCAGATCGAGACTCGTCGTCGGACACCGCAACCTCGTCCACTTGGGAGTGCAAGACGTCTGCCGCCCGGGCGGGTCGCGCACGCTCCTCAAGGTTGCGTACCGATGACCCGCGACAGAGTCTCTCGGACGACGGCGAGGCTCGTGCGGCCCGCCACGACGAGCATGACACCGAAAGCGTGCTCGTCGACGAGCGCCAGACGGGGCGGATCGACGTACGGATCGACCGCAATGCTCTGGCCCCATCCGTACGAAAGCTCCGTGCCAAGCAGCAGCTCACTCGCCACGCCGTGCATCCCGACGCCGAAGGACGCCGACAACCGGTGGAGGCGGGTCTCGGCAATCGTGCCTGGCGGTGGCGATTGGGGGAGAGCATCGAGCGCGGACCAATCGGTGCTGGCGCCCCCCAGCAAACTCCAAGCGGGGTTGAGGAACCACTCGAGTCCCAGATTCGTGTCGACGATCGTCGTCGTGTCCACGTCCACCAGCTGGTTGTAGGTTCGCAGCGTCGCGACGTTTCCGGCCAGCGACGTCTGCGAGACCTGCGTCTCCGCACGGGCAAACGGCTGTATGGGCACCCAAAGACTCGCGTCCACTTCGATGCGCAGTCGTCCCATCTCCGCGCCCAGCCCGGCGCTTACCCGCAGCGGCGGCATCGAAATGAAGCTGCCGGTCGCCGTCGTCAGCGTCTCGGCGGGACTCGGTGCGAGCTGTCCGATCGTGGCCGTCGACTTGTACGCTCCGAGAACGTGGAGCGACGGCGCCGACACGCTCAGGCCCACGATCTGGTGCCCGTCGACGTGATAAATGAGCCCGAAGAGACTCCCGAGGTCGATCGAGTACGCGTTGTACGAAGTGTCGAAGCCGGACGCACTCGCGGATACCGGCCCGCCGTAGGAGACGGTATCGACGCTCCAAGTCGACGACGCCGTCGTGCTGATGACGTCCAGCGAGGCGCCGACCGCGAGCCGGTCGGTCAGGTAAACGCTGTAGGTGGGCCCGACGAAGAGCCTGTTCCAGCGACGAGCGATCGAGAGGGCCTGGGCCGTGTGCAGGTTCCCCGAGGCTCCCGTGTAACCTTGTCCGGTGGCGTCGAAGAGCTGTCGCTCGACGTTGCCGAGGCATGCCGAGATCTTCTGCCGGCCGGTCCGATGCTCGTCGGACGCGACTGGCGCCGCTCGACTCCCGAGCTTCAAGAATAGGCAGAGTGTCGATGGCAACCCGTCGATGCGGCCCCGCGAAAGATCGGTCTGCGGCAACTTCAGCGCGCCGAACTGGGCGGTGTCGACGGGCCCCGGCTGATGAAAGCCGGTGAACTGGGTCGACGTGAACGAATAGAAGTTGGAGCTGAAAGCGACGCCGGTGTCATCGATGCGGGCGACCGTCGCCGGGTTGAGAAACGGCGCTGCGGCGTCGCGACCCAATGCGACTCCGGTGCCGCCCATGAGCACCGAACGTCCCCCCGTAGGGGAGGCCCGCAAGTTTCCCTGCGCGAGCGCAGACGGGCCGAAGGGTGCACAAAGGAGGATGACCGCAAGCGAGGCGGTGCAGGCGCGCATGCGTGCAGATCAGTGCTTCGATGCACGCGGCGCGCCCGAGCGCGGCCTCGTTCCGTCGTGTCTGGCGTCGAGTGCGATTGACGTGCACGCCGGGCTTCGTAAGACTCGCGAGTGCCGTTTCGCCATTGGCAAGTAGCGGCGGCGGGCGCCTCGATTGCCATTTCGCTCGCGGGGAGATCCGCCGCGGGAGACGAGGCGGCCACCGAACCAGCGATACGACCGACGCCGCTCTGGCTGGCCGCGCAGCTCGCGCCGAGTCCCGAAGTGGCCTTCGGCGAGGAGAAAGTTCGCTTCGGTTTGCGCTGGCAACTGACGCCGCTCCTCTATTCGTTCGGAATCAACCGGCGCCTTTCGCCCTGGCGCATCTTCGTCGTCGAGCCGCTCGTTCGGCAGAGCGGTTCGCTCGAGCTGTTCCTGAGCCCGGAATACCTCGTCCGCGGTTCTTTCCTCGACGGCTGGCTCTTGCGGGCCGGGCTGCGCGCGTATGTACCGATGATCGAACGAGGCGACTATCTGTCGGTCTCGCTCGGCGTCTCTTGCTACGATTTCATGGGTGCCGCCGGGACGTCTTACGAAGTCGGCGCCTACGTGCTCTTCGGAATCGTCGGCGCGCAGATCACGGTTGCGCCGAAGAGCGGTCCTGCCCAAGCCATTGCCACGCTCCGTCTGAGGTACTTTTGACGGTACGCCTTCGCGAATCGATCGCCTCGCTCGTGCTCGGGACGAGCGTCGCCCTGTGCGGCTGCACTCGTCTGGGGCCGGCGTCGTCCGTCCCGTTCTACGAGCCTCTGGCGCACGACGTGCCGAGCGCGGCGGAGTCGCGGCTGTCCGTGCTCTGGATCGGTCACGCGACGATGCTCATCCAGATGGACGACAAGTGGATCCTGACCGATCCGTTTCTCGTCGACACGATGGGCCAGATCCAACGGCGGGTCTCTCCTGTCGGGCTCGACGCCGGTCGACTGCCCGCGATCGACGCCGTTCTGATTTCGCACGTGCACCCGGATCATCTGTCGCTTGGATCGCTCGAACGAATCGAGCGGCTCGTTCGGCGGCTCTACGCGCCCGAGGGCGGCCTGGTGTACCTAACGGATTACGCGTTCGACGCGCGGGAGTTGCGCTCGTGGCATTCGTTCGAAGATCGAGGCCTACGCGTCACGGCCGTGCCCGTCGACCATCAAGGCGGTCGCTACGGAATCGATTCGGCGTGGATGACCAAGAGTTTCACGGGGTACGTCGTGGAGTACCACGGCATGAGCGTCTTCTTCGGTGGTGACACCGCTTACGACCCGCTCGACTTTCGGCGTACGCGCGCGGTCTTTCCGCATCTGGACCTCGCGCTTTTGCCCATCGCGCCGATCCGGCCCCGCGGCCACATGCGCACGTTGCACATGGGTCCCGACGAGGCCCTCGACGCGATGAACGACCTGGGTGCGCGCGCGATGATTCCGATGCATTTCGACACGCTCGTCGCCGGAACGGACGCCCCCGGAGAGGCGCGCGAGCTGCTCGTTGAACGCGCGCGCGCACGCGGGCTCGCGGACCGCGTGGACCTTCTGCGGATCGGCGAGCGGCGCGTCGTCTTGCCCCAGTTGAACTAGCTTCGTCTTGCGAACGCGGCCCTCGGGCCCCAGGTGACCAACATGAAGAGAGCGTTCGGTCCCGGCCTGCTGATCGCCGCGTGGGCAATGGGCTGCGGAGGCGGTTCCAACGGAGAGGATCGAGTGGCTGCGTCGTCCAGTTCGATCCAGGACGGCGTAGCGGATACGACTCATGCGTTCGCCGTCGGCATTGCTCAGTTGAGCCAGCTCGGGGAGAACCAAGTCGTATTCTGCTCGGGGGCTCTTCTCGCGCCCAATCTGGTGGCGACGGCGCGACATTGCGTCGTGCAGCTCGCCTCCCCGCAGATCGACTGCTCGTCTTCCACGTTCGGCAGCGAGGTGCCCGCGAGCGATGTCCGGGTGACGACGGACGCGCAAATCACGCCGGCGAGCAATTTCGTCCAGGTTCAGGAGATCGTACAGCCATCCGGAACCGACCAGAACAGAGTCTGCGGAAACGACATCGCCCTTTTGATCCTCGACCGGAACATCGATCTTCCCCAGTACGTCGCCCCCACGATCGAGCCGCCGATGTCGGATCCATCCTATTCCGCGAGCATCACCGCCATCGGCTACGGCGTCGACACACCGACCGACGATGCGGGCTCCACCGCGGGCATCCGTCGTATCGTCGAGAACGTCCAGTTGCAGTGCGTTCCCGGCGACAGCGCTTTCGACAACTGCCTGAGCGGCGGCAATGAGAGCGTCTTTACGACCAGCGAGTTCGAGTCGGGGGTCGCGAGCACGTGCGAGGGCGACTCCGGCTCGAGCGCGTTCGACCAAGGGAGCTTCGACGCGGGCAAGTGGGTCAGCTTCGGCGTCCTTTCGCGAGGCGGAGTCAGCCCCGACGGCAAGACCTGCACCGATCCCGTCTACGAACGGTTCGATGCATGGGGGCAATTTCTGATCGACGGGGTCAAGCGAGCCGCCTCGATCGGAGGGTACGGGCCGCCTGCATGGGCCAGCGAACAACCCGTCGCAGAGGCCGCCGTGACTCGGACGGCGGGCGGGTGCGCGGTCGTCGATCCGGGGTCGTCCGGATCCGAATCGTGGGAAATCACGGGACTCCTGGCGCTCATGCTCGGACTGGCCGGGAGGCGGCGCGGGAGGCGGACTCCGTGAATCAGCGAAGGCCCGCCGAACCCCCGACGTGAACGGACGACCCTATCGAGTCCCGTCCGAAGGCGGGCGTGACAATCGGGGATTGGCTCGCGAAGGCCGCAGGGTCGCCTCACTGTGGCGACCGTGCACCTCGTTCACCGGGGTCCGGTGGACGCGTCCACATCGAAACCATGCGGCGGCGCCGACTCGTTCGCCGACCGACCAAGGGACCGCCTCGGAACGGCTTTCGCAGTGGCCCGCCGCGCGGCTGAGCTGAGCTGCGACGTCAAACCTGGAGGTTCGGGATGGAACGAATGGATTGGCAGCAAATGGGTAGTTTCGGGGAGCATGTCGATCTCGATCTAATCGCCGATTCCGTGCGTGAGCGCGTGATCGATGGGATGCGCGATCATCTCGGCGAAGTCATTCGCGATCGACTGGGCGACGCCCTTCGGCGGGCGGTGGCGGTTCGCAGTGAGTTCGGCGGAGCGACGACCATGCACGGTCTGGACGTGGACCGGATCGCGGAGTCGATTCGCCACTATCTCACCGACGTCGTACACGAGCGCATCGGCGAGGCCCTCCGCGAGCACGTTGCCGACGAGGTTCGCGGTGCGGTCTGGCAGGCTGGCGGCTTCGGCTTCAACGTCGACGCCGACTGGATCGGCGAAGAAGTCCGCGAGCGGGTCTCCGAGAGGGTCCGCGAACGAGTCGGCGAAGCCGCACGCGAGCGCATCGGAGAAGCGCTACGCAGCGCCCTGTACGAGCGCGCGGGAGGCGGAATCGACGTCGAACGGATCGCGGAGCGAGTCCGCGATCGGGTCGGCGACGCGATCGAGAGGCGTCTCGCGGAAACGTTGCGAGAGCGTATCGGAGAATCGGTTCGCATGTCGCTCCTCCGGCAACTCGGCGGCTACCGGGGCATCGATCTCGACCGCCTGGTGGAGCGGGTCGGCGATCGCGCCGCCGAGCGCGTCTCCGAGCGGCTCCGCAGCGTCGTACACGAGCGGGTCGGAGAGGCAGTTCGAAGGTCGCTCGATCACCATGTCGGTGGCGCGGGCTTCGGTCGCGCGGGCTTGGCGGGAAGCGCCCTCGACGTCGAGCTCGTGGGGCACGCCGTCCGAGAGTCGGTCAGCGAGCCGCTGCGCGAGCGGGTCGTCAGCGAGGTTCGCGATCGCGTCGTCGAAGCTCTGCGCAATGCCGGGCCCGCCGCCGGCGGCGTCGACTGCGAGAGGGTCGCTGATTCCGTCCGCGACCGCATCGGCGATGCGATCCGTGAGCGAATCCGTGAGGCCGTGCGCGATCGCATCGGCGAGTCGCTGCGGAGCGCGTTGGCCCAGGCGGCGTCCGGCGGGTTCGGCCGCGGCCTGGACTTGGACCAGATCGCTCGCATCGTACGCGACCGAATGGGAGACCCTCTGCGCGAACGAATCGCCAACGCGGTCCGAGAGCGGATCGGGGAGGCGGTTCGCGGTTCCCTCCAGCAGTACGTCCAGGGCCGCGCCGTCGATGTGGAGCGACTGACGGAGGTCGTGCGCGATCGAATCGCCGATGGCGTGCGGGAGCGGATCGCTGAGGTCGTGCGAGAGAAGCTTGGCGAAGCCGTTCGCAGGGCCCTGTCGCAGCAGCTGGGTGTGGTCTCCTCGACGGGCGGCGGCCGCGGGTTCGACTCGGATCGGCTGGCCGAAATGGTGCGCTCGCGGGTGGCCGACGGGCTTCGCGAACGCATCGCCGACGAGGTGCGTGATCGGGTCGGTGAGGCGGTCCGCAGTTCGCTGACCGAGGGCGGTTGGGTTTCTCGCCCGGGCAACGGACACAGCGAACAGCACGCGTCTTGAGCGAATCGCCGTGGGGGCTTCGCTCGCCGGGACTCGAAGGAGTTCACGAGGCGGGCAATCGGGGTTGACGAAGGAGCCGTGCGGTATGCCCGAGACCTTGGCGATCGCTTCGTTCCGCGCTGGCTCGCGGCACGAGCGACGTGAAGGTCTCGTGCACGGTCGCGAACCGTCGTAGGGCGACCCGCTCGACGTCCGCTCTTCGCGTCTCCGGTACGTGGGCCCACAAGAAGTCCACCAGCGCTCCGAGGCGGCGCTCGACTTGGAGAGAGTCTGCCCCGTACTGCTGGATCTCGGCGAGGCCGAGCTCGAGGTATTCCGGCCACGTCGTCGCTTCGACGACCAGACGAAGGGCGCCCGAAGCGTCGCGAACCTCCTCGGAGTCGAGGCGGGCGTTGCCGATCCCCTTCAGCAAACTTTCGATCTGATCCAGCGCCTGGACCGCCGTCGTCGGATCACAGATGGCTGGCGACAGCGCTCGGATCGCGATGTCGACGAGCAGGCGCAGGGCGTACTTGGGGTCGTGCTCGAGCAGGCGTTCACGGCCGAGGGAAATAGCCTCCCGGAGCGATTGCTCCGGGACCACCCGGCCGGAGGCGTGGACGTAGGCGAGCGCCGATCCCGCCGTGACGGCGTCGCCGATCGAGCACGGGAGATGAACCACGGCGGCGCACTCCTCCGCGAGTGCGACGATTCGAGCGACGTCCAGCGCGCGAACGTAGAGCGGCTTGCCCACGTGCAAGACGGTCTGGCTGGGCGGATCGCTCGGGCCGGCGACCGAGCCCCGTTGGCATGGCGACGAAGAAGAAATCGTCGCCGTCGATGCGGGCGCGCCAATGCGGTCCACGGCGCTCTGGCCCATGTCGCCCAACAGGTACAGGACGTTCGTATGGGAGAGTGAGCCGAACATCTGAATGAGGCGAAGGAGCATGAAGACGCTGCCGAGCAGCCATGCGAAGGCCACCCACAGAGCCAGCGCGCTCGAGGCCGAGCCGTGCATATCGTCCACGCCCCGCAGGGCCATGAGTGAGTAGAGGAACGTCGCGACGAACACGCCGCCGGAGTTCGAAAGCGACCGGTTGCGCACCCACACGCCCACGATGCGTGGCGTATAGGCGGTCGTCCCGAACTGAAGGAGGACGAGCAGAAGCGAGAAGACGATGCCGGTGAACGCGATCATCCCCGACGAGAGTGCGGAGAGAAAGGCGATGATCTGATCCTTTCCGAGCGGGGCCGCGAGCCACGGCACCCATTTGCTGTTGAAGTGCGGGACGAAATACCCGAGCAACAGCGAGCCGGCGATGAACGCGCACATCTCGATGAAGCCTCGGTTAGGTTCGACGCTCGTCGTCGTTCTCATGGCGGCCTCCGCGCGATGTGCCAGCTGCGCGAATGGTGCGGCAAGCAGGAAGCAGACCCGAGCGGGCTTCGATCGACGGGCCACGCTGCTGAGCGGGGGGCCGGCTTTTGGCGTGCCATCCCGCCACAAGCGTTCTACTCAAGGGTGGTGAAGCTCGCTTGGCTCGCGACGATCATTGCTTGCGCAACGTGCGCTCCCGCTGCGACCAAACTCCCCGACGCCCCTTCCATTCAGCTCTCGGCGAGCAGCGGGGAACCGTTCGATCTATCCGGGGCGGTCCGCTCGACGCCGCTGACGGTGCTCGTCTTCTTTTCGACGCATTGCCGGTGCCTCGACGCCCACGGCGAGCGGCTGAAATCCCTTTACGCGGAGTATCGAGCGCGTGGAGTCCAGTTCTACATGATCGATTCGGAGAGGGGAGCCTCGCCCGAGCGCGACGAGGCCGAACGGCAGCGCCGCGGCTACCCATTCCCCGTTCTCGTCGACCGCGGCGCGCGGGTCGCCGGGCTGCTCTCCGCCGAGTACGCCTCGCACTCCGTCGTTCTCGATAGAGGCGGCCGCATCCGGTATGCTGGTGGGATCGACTCGGACCGGATCCACCTCGCCGACGACGCCACGCCGTTCCTGAAGAACGCGGTCGACGACCTGCTCGCGGGACGAAGCCCACGAGTCGCCGCGGGCGAAGCGCTCGGTTGTACGCTCGAGAAGTGGTAGGGAAAGGGTGGATGCGCTCGTCTCTTGGCTTGCCGTTCTTTTCACTCCTGGCTTGGAACTTCGTGGTGTCGATCGGGGCCTCCGGCTGCCTCGGCGAGCCCGATTCGTCGAACGGCGATACGCCCGTTCCTCCGAAGGGGTGCGCCGTCGAAGGGGGAACGCCACCGCCCACGGCGCCCAACGGCTACTACACCAACGGCGCAACGGTCTGCACGGCGAACGCAACGCCGCACCAGTTCCACGGCGTCGACCGTCCTTCTTTGGAATGGTCGACGACTGGCCAGAACGTCGCGCCCGCGGATTTCATGACGATGGCGAGCTGGGGGGCGAACGTGGTGCGAGTCGCCCTCAATCAAGATTTCTGGCTATCGGGCGCCGCGCTGAACGATCCCACGTATCCCGCGACGGTCGACAAGGCCGTGGCGTGGGCGGAGGCCGCGGGGCTGGACGTCATCTTGGATTTGCACTGGTCCGACGCCGGAGATCTCACCGTCACGTCGACGCAGAAGCAGGGGCCAGGCAACAGCAATCAGCAAAACATGGCCGACGTCAATTCGATTGAGTTCTGGAAGGAAGTCGCGTCGAGGTACAAGAACGACGGCCGGGTCCTTTTCGAGCTATACAACGAGCCTCACGGCATTACGTGGGACCTCTGGCTGAACGGCGGTCAGAGCGGGGGGTATGCGGTTGCCGGCATGCAGCAGCTCTACGACGCCGTGCGCGGCGCCGGCGCAAACAACGTCGTCATCGCCGGGGGACTCGATTGGGCGTACGACCTGTCCGGCGTGGGTCCGGGCGCATCGTATGTCCAAGGCTACAACGTCATGTACGCCACCCATCCGTACATCTCGTCGGCCCCTCCGAGCGCTTGGGAAGGCAGCTTTGGGCACCTCGCCACGACCGACTTCGCGCCGGTCGTCGTGACGGAGTTCGGCGATGGGCGAAACGGGCTGTGCACCGGGGACTACGACCAGCAGCTCATCGCCTTCGCGAACGCTCGCGGCATATCGTGGACTGCATGGGCCTGGTATCCGAAAGTCAGCACCAGCGATCCCCAAGGTTGTAGCTTTCCTTCGCTGATTCTCGATTGGAGTGGGACGCCGTCGGTCCAAGGTGTGGTCGTCGAGGCAGCCCTCCAGGCCTACCCCCACTCGAACCCTCCGATTGCGGCCGACGCTGGACCGAGCGACGCCGGTTCGGACGCAATCGACGGGGCGGCCGGAGATTCCAACGCAATCGTTGAAGCCGCGGGCGATTCGACGGCAATCGACGGGGATGTCGATGCGACGCTCACCCTGGGAACCGACGGTGCTGCCGGCCCCGATTCCGCCTCGGTCGACGGCGCAAGCGACTCGACGCTTGGTTTCGACGAGGCTTCGGCTGATGTGATGGATGCCGGTTTTTCTGAATAACGGATTCGATAGCCGCTCGACTCGAAGCAGCAAGCAGGATATGCAGACTGTCGTGGCCGGCACCACTGGAAAGCCCGGGTCGTTCGTTCTCGTAGTCGGTCATCGTCCGCAAGTCGAAAGCGCCGATGGGGTCGCCGCGATGCTGCGGACCCTCGGGTCGGAGGTCCGGACCCTCGATCTCTGGGACGACTTCACCGATATGGTGGATCAAACGCGCTCCGGCAGCGGCGTGCGAGCGATGGTGTTCGAGGCTGGCGAGCGGCCCGACTTGGCTGCCGCGGCCTTGCGTGCCGCCCGGAAAGTGAGCGAGCTCGCCGAGACCGCGACAATCGTCGCGCTTCCTCCGCGTCAGATAACTTCGTTCGATCCGTCGAGCGGATTCGACGACTTCATCATTCTGCCCTGCGTTCCGGCCGAGCTCTACGCGCGAATCCGTGCGCTCGAGTGGAAGCGCAGCGAGTTCGCTACCGAGGAACGTCTCAAGGTGGGTGCTCTGGTCGTCGACCGGGCGGCCCACGAGGTGAGTGTCGAAGGAAGGCGCGTGACGCTCACGGCGAAGGAGTTCGCGCTCCTCGCGTTCTTGGCAGCCAACCGCGGGCGCGTCTTCTCCCGCGAAACGCTCCTCGCGCGCGTCTGGGGTAGCCGCTACGAGGGAGGGGCGCGCACGGTGGACATCCACGTGCGTCGGCTCCGCGCGAAAGTGGGCGACGCGCTGCCGCTCGAAACGCTGCGGGGAGCCGGTTACAAGTTGCGGGCTCCGAGCGAAGCCGGAAAGAGTCGATGAGGGCGCGCATCGCGCTTTCCATCGGTTGCCCAGCTGGTGTAGGTCCTGAAGTGAGCATCGCGGCTGCGGCGGCGGAGCGCAGCGCGCGGGTGCTCCTCGTCGGCGACGCCGGCGCAATCTTGCAAGCGGCCAAGGGCAGGGGCGTCGACGCGGGACGGGTAGTGCGGGTTTCCGAACCGAGCGCGGCATGGGCCCTCCCCCATGGCAAGATTGCCGTGTGGCAGCCCACGCGCGATCTGCTCCAGCGCGACCGGAAGCCGGGAGCCCCGACGCGGGCATCGGGGTCGGCACAGCTCGCGTGGATCGACGCCGCCTCCGATCTCGTCGCGCGAGGCGACGCGGACGGGCTCGTCACCGGACCGGTGAGTAAGGAGGCCATCGTGCGCTCTGGCGCCGAGTCGTTTCGCGGCCACACGGAGCATCTTCAGCGGCGGTTGGGGGCACGCGAAGTCGTCATGGCCTTCTGGTCGCCGTCGCTGGTGACCTCCCTCGTTACGACCCATCTCCCGCTGGCTGGTGTTCCTCGTGCGGTCACGCCCTCGGCCGTAGCGCGCGCCACGTACTGGCTGGCCTGGCTGCTCGCGCAACTCTCGCCGAGCGCCCCTCGTGTCGCAGTGGCGGGTCTCAACCCGCATGCGGGGGAGGGGGGCCTGCTCGGGAGCGAGGAAAAGGCGTCCATCGTGCCCGGCATCGTCCGCGCCCGGGTTCGACTGAAAGCGGCCCGCATCGCGGCGGTGATCGACGGTCCGATCCCCGCGGAGAGCGCCTTTCGGCTAGCGCTCACGCGCAACTGGGACGGGGTCGCGGCGATGTACCACGACCAGGCCACGATTCCGATGAAGCTGACGGGGTTCGGGGACGCGGTGAACGTGTCGCTCGGGCTCCCCATCGTTCGGACGAGCGTGGATCATGGGACGGCGTACGACCGCGCAGGCACATGGACGGCCGACGCGCGTGGAATGAGAGCCGCCATCGGGCTGGCCGTGAAGCTTCATGAGGGTGTGGGCCGGGCGGCCGTGGAGTCGCGCAGCTCGTGAACCGGTCGCAGTCATAGGATGAGCCCGACCCGGAGAATATCGATCGTGGGAACGACTCCGTTGGCAATCGCGTCGATCGTGTTCTGGGCCGAAGGCAGGAGCGACAGCGGCAAGGTGCTCGAGACGGCGGCGCTAACGGGGATCTCGATGCCGGCGTCGACGCCGAAGGCGAGTCCCACCGGGAGCCTCCAGAGAAACCCGACCCGAGGGTTCAAGAACCACGAATCGATCACCAGCTCTTCCGACAACGAAACGATCGATTCCACGGTGATCCTCGCCGATGCCGTGAGCCGTTGATGGCCTGCCCGCAAGCCGACGAAAAACGCCCCCCCGAACGGAAATAGGCGCGCGTCTCCGGAGAGCGACCACAGGCTGGCATGCACGCTGCTGAAGGTCGTGCTCGGCAGCGCCGCGTACTCCGCACCGAGCACGACATAACCGCCGAGCACCACAACGCCTTCGACGGCGAGCGGCTGAGGAAAACCGATACCGCCGAGGACGCCCACGCGAAATGGCGCCGGGGACGGCTCCGGAGGCGGACGCTCCCCCGACCGCCAAGCGTCTTTCGCGCCGGGCTGAGGCACGTCCTCTGCGCGCACCGCGTGGCACCAAGCTAAAATAGCGATCGCAACCGCGAGCAGAGCCCATCCGCGCGCACGACCTGCCCGCCGCATGTGGCGAGGTTCGATGCTCGGACCATGCCGCAGCCCTACGACCGATGAGCTGTTCCTAGGGCTTCCCCCAAAGGGTCAGGGCCAGCCAACCGAGCATGAGCGCGCAAATCGCAAACGCGCTCAGCGTGATCGGGAGTGGCACTTTGCCTGGAACAGGCGTTTTCATCGACATGAGGAGTTGCGTTGCGGCGGCCACCACGCCCTCGAGCCTCATTTGGGCAATCGCTCCTTTCTCCGGATCACCGACCAGCGCCCGATATCGGCCCGCGATTTGGGGTAGGGCCTGGGCGCGGATCGCATGATTGAGCAGCGCCGCGTGGACGGCGTCCTCGTGCCAGGCTTCGAGCGCGCGCTTCCAGAGCGCCTCGAACACCGGGTCGCTTTCTTCGTCGTCGCGCGCGCTCATCCCGGTTCCGCCGCGCCCGGCGAGGGGCCGCGCATCGCCGAATCGACGACGATTGTGACCGGTCCTTCGTTCACCGAAAAGACTCGCATGTCCGCCCGAAATCGTCCTTTTTCGACGCGCACGCCCAAGGCGCGCGCTTCGCGAACGGCCGCGTCGTAGGCAGCTTCGGCCTGCTCTGGCGGCATCGCTTCGTCGAAGCTCGGCCGCCGTCCGCGGCGCAGGTCGCCGTACAGCGTGAACTGGCTGACGAGCAGGATGGCGCCGTTCACGTCGGCCACGTTTCGGCTCATTTTGCCCGCGTCGTCCGGGAAAATCCGCATGCCCACGATTTTCGAAAGAACCCAGCCGCGGTCCGCCTCCGTGTCGCGTCGCCCGAAGCCGACGTAGGCGAGCAGCCCGTGGTCGATCGCGCCGACGACGATGTCGCCGACCTCGACGCGAGCGGACGAAACGCGCTGCACGACTGCTCTCATGGGGGCGCGATGCGAAGCTCGCGCTCGAGGCGCCGCGTGAGTTCGAAATACGAAGCCCGGTCGTACGGCTGGTTCAGAATGTGAAAATCGCGTCTGGATAGGCCCACGCACCCGAAGCA
This sequence comes from Polyangiaceae bacterium, assembly GCA_049578005.1. Taxonomy (GTDB): domain Bacteria; phylum Myxococcota_A; class Polyangia; order Polyangiales; family Polyangiaceae; genus Palsa-1150. The sequence goes on along the minus strand of JBAULD010000368.1, from coordinate 3,236 downwards.
GTAGTTGCACCCGTTGCAGCCGACCGACCGAACCAGATAAGCACAGCCGATGCAGCGCTCGGCCTCGATGCAATGTTGACATGCAAGGCAGCGCAACGAGCGGACGCAATGGGCGCAGTCGATGCAATCGGTGCATCCGGTGCAATAGTGACAGCGCGCGAGACCTTTCGACGAAGCGCAGAAGGTGCACTCACTGCAGCCGTGGCACTGGTCGCAGGCAAGGCACGAGAGGTTCTCGCCGACGCCCCCCGCTTTTGCCAACAGGCTGCGCAGCGACGCCTCGAACTCGGAACGGTTCATGAGCCGCGAAGGGTTCGCGATTCCGGGTGGCGGGGTCAAGCGCCCGGGTTGGCGAGGTGCCCACTTTCTTGGCCCAACGAACGATTGTGCTCCAATGTGGGACACCTCATGTCCGTGTTCAACTCCCGTTCTGTCATTCCGTTCGCCGCTCTCGCCCTGGCCTTTATCCCGGCGGTCGCCGGAGCGGCTTCCCGGACGGACGCAAAGGCTCACAAGCCAGGCGTCCGAGCCCATCACCTCCGACAGGCACGTGCGACGAACGAGCCGAGGCCTCGCGAGTGCGTCAAAGCGCCCATCGAGGTCGTCGCGGGCGCCGAGTCGGCGAAGCTCTCGCTCGCCAAGTGTGACGGCGCCGCGGCCCCAGCCGGCATCGAGCAGCTCTCGACGTTGGCGCGTGCCCCTGGTGCTCGTCGTCTCGACGCGAGGCTCGTCGAGCGGCTCGAGCTCGTGGTCGACCACTTTCGCAAGGGTACCGAGCCGACCCGGCTCGTCTTGGTGTCCGGGTTCCGTCCGCGCAGCGCGGGCAGTTTCCACTCGACCGGGCGCGCGCTCGACTTTCGCGTCGACGGGGTCGCAAATGACGCGCTCGTCGCGTTCTGCAAGACGCTGCAGGACACCGGGTGCGGCTTCTATCCGAACAGCCGCTTCATTCACATGGACGTCCGCGAACCGGGCACGGGTCACGTTGCCTGGACCGACGCCAGCCGGCCCGGCGAGGCGCCACGCTACGTGACCGAGGACTCGTCCGGTTCGTCCGGTTCTTCCGGGCTACCCGAGCTGCCGGCGCTCGACGCAGACGAGCGAGAGGGCGAGAAGCGGACCGGAAAGGACGAAGCCGCGCACGCGCTCTAGCCGGTCGCGCAGAATCCCTCGTAGTCGACGTAGCCCTTGATGGTCGGCTCGGGTCCGCACACGGGGCAACGGGGATCGCGCCGGAGTCTGAGTTCGCGGAACTTCATCTTCAAGCTGTCGTAGGTCATCAAACGCCCGGCGAGCGTCGTCCCTTTGCCCAGCAGGATCTTGATGGCCTCGGTGGCCTGCAGCGTCCCGATGATCCCGCACAAGATGCCGAGGACGCCCGCCTCCTGGCAGCTAGGCGCGAGGTGCGGCGGCGGCGGCTCGGGATAGAGGCAGCGATAGCAGGGGCTCGGCTCCGCCATTCCGAGCTTCTTTGCCGCCTTCTCCGGGATGAATGTCGTCACTTGTCCGTCGAAACGGAAGATGCTGCCGTGCACGACTGGTTTGCCAAGCCACACACTCGCGTCGTTCACGAGGTAGCGCGTCGGAAAGTTGTCCGTGCCGTCGATGACGACTTCGTAGTCGGCGAACAGCCTGTCGACGTTCGCGCTCGTCAGCCGCTCTTTGTGCGCGACGACCTTCACGTCCGGGTTGAGCTCGGCGATCGCCCTGGCGGCGCTTTCGACCTTCGGCGTCCCGATCCGGCTGGTCGCGTGGATGATTTGTCGTTGCAGGTTCGACGCGTCGACCACGTCTGCGTCTGCGATCCCCAGCGTCCCGACGCCGGCCGCAGCCAGGTACAGCGCGGCAGGAGAGCCCAGGCCCCCGGCGCCGAGCAAGAGCACTTTGCTCTGCAAGAGCTTCGCCTGACCGGTCTCTCCCACCTCGGGCAGGAGAATGTGCCTCGAATAGCGCTCGCGCTGCCCGTCGGTCAGCTGAGGCGGGGTCTCGGTCGGGTAGCCGAGATCCTTCCACCGCACGAATCCGGGATTCGCGGTCTCGACATTCGTGTAGCCAAGGTCTTGCAGGGCCGCCGCCGCCAAAGCCGAGCGCGTGCCGCCCGCGCAGTACGCGACGATGCGCGCGTTCTTGTCCGGAAGCTTTTGCTCGGCCTGGATCTCGAGAAATCCGCGCGGAAGCGAAAGCGCTCCGGGGATGTAGCCCCCGCGCCACTCATCCTTCTCGCGCACGTCGACGAGAGTCAGCTTTTCGCGGGCGTCGAGGCGCCGCTTGAGCTCCTCCAGAGAAACCTGCTTCGTGCGCTTTCGAATGTCGGCGATGAGATCGGTGTAGGTGGTGGGCATGGCAAGGACCGTTTCGATACGAGTTGGATGCTCTCGGGCGCGTTCGGTCGCCCCTGCGAGACGAGCCTCTTACTCCTTAACCACGCGAGCCTCCAGCGCCGCTCTTGCGAGGAGGACCGCTCCTTCAGCCGGGCGCTTTTCGTCCGGCCCCGTACAGACCGCGGCGAGCTCACTCCAGGCACCGGCGCTCGGCTCATCGGAGGCTTCGATGGCGTCCTCCAGGACTCGACCGAACCCGTACACGTCGTCGCGAGGGTCGCTCGGGCGGCCGGCGAGCCGTTCGGGCGAAACGTAGCCGAGGCTCCCGGGCGGACTCGGTTCCCCCGTTCGCCGGGCGGTTCCGAAATCGGTGATGAGGGGCGCCCCGGGCCCGCGCAAAAGCACGTTCGCCGGCTTGATGTCGTGGTGAACCCATCCTGCAGCGTGGATGCGCCCGAGTGAAGCCGCGAGGGGCAACGCCCATCGAGCGATCGGCGAGAGCAACTCGGTCCGGCGCGCGCGCAGCAGCGAGCTCAAGGCCCCCCAAGGAACCCACTCCATCGCCAGCCACCCGGCTTCCGGGTCCACGTCGAAGACGCGGACGATACCCGGCCCGGAGAGCGCCGCTGCGACTCGAGCTTCGTGCAACAGCTGGACGCGGTCCCGATCCGGGCGATGATACGTCTTGAGCGCCACGCGGCGGCGCAGGGTTCGGTCGATCGCCTCGTGCACGACCCCTGATCCTCCGCGACCGACCTCCCCTAGCACTTCGAACGGCGACTCCGGGACGTCCGCTGCGGCGTTCGCCCACGGTTCGGCGCTTGGCCGCGCCACGCCCAATTGCTCGGCCCATCGGGTGTGCCGGTCGCGCGCTCCAGGCCAATCGATGTCGCGCGCGAGGACTCGCTCGACCAG
>JBAULD010000367.1:0-1840 GCA_049578005.1 Polyangiaceae bacterium | reverse complement strand
CACGGCGATATGGCCGACCGCCGCGTTCCAACGCGCCAGACCGCGCTCGGCGGGCTGGCGATTGTCGGCGGGCAAATCGAAGCGCTCGAGCGCCGCGCGCAAGTGTTTCAGCGCGTCCACATGCCGTCCGAGAGCCCACTCCGCCTTGGCAAGGTCGAGCAGCACCGAGCCGCGCGCGGCGATAGCCAGGGACCGTTCGAAGAGCGTCCGTGCCTGCTCGTAGGCCTGCTCGTGCAGCGCGCGGAGCCCCTCATAGAAGAGCTGCTCGGCACGCGGCGCGTCCGGTGCTTGGGCCATCCCAACCCTCGTAGCCGCGGTCACCGCGACCAATGCCCACATCCCTGCCAGTCGTCTCATGCTCAATATCCCGTCGCCTCCATCCCATCGTCCGCATCGTCGTGAAAGTTGCTCTTTCGCTCGGAGGCTTCTACCGGTCGCTTCATCGGCGTTGGAGGTTGCGCCTTTACCGCTGCACGATGTCCGGGCGCGGCGAGGGTCGCAGGCAGAGCGGATGCGGACCGCTCGACCGATACGCTCGGGTTCGGTGCGGGCGCGTCCGCGATGCGCGTGGAAAGCGGCGGCGCCGGCTCGAACACCACGCTGGGATCCGGCGAAGGCGCCAGGGCTCGCTCGGGCGCGTTAGGAACCGGTGCGGCCGCTGTTTTCGCCCACCTTGAGCCCGCGATGCCGACGGCCGCCCCCAGCGCCATCCAGGCCGCCGGCCTGACCAGTGCAGCCGCCGTACCCGCCCACGGTCGGCGGCGGCCGGGCAAAAGCATGGTCGTCGAGTCGGAGCCCGCGACGACGACGCTCGGACCGACGACCGACTCCTTGCGAGACGGCGCGGGTCCCCCCGTAGCGCTGTAGACGACGTAGTCGCCTCCCTCGGACGAGGACCGCTCGGGAATGGGGCCCGACTGGGCCTTCGAGCGACGACCCAAGTTTGCGATGAGTCGCCGCGCGATCGGATCGGCCGAGGTGCGCAACTTGTGCTCGTCGGTATCGCCTTCAAAGTGGCGCGCGAGCTCGGCGATTTCGTCTTTGCTCCAGTTCCTCTTCTCCGTGGGAGCTTCCGCGAGGGCGGCTTCTTCATCACCGCGAGGTTCGAGCCCCAGGTCGGTCGTATCGACCGCTCCGTCGGTAGATGCGCGCACCGCGTCGTCGACTGCGTCGCCAAACGGTGTTTCATGCCCGTCCTTCCCCGTCATTGTTTGGCACCCGGGATAAATAGGAGCTGTTCATCGGAGAGGGGCCGCCTCGTCTTGGACGAATCCGCACTGGGCTCAAGCTCCGCCGGGGCGCTCGACGCCTTCTTCGGCTTGGCCTGCTTCTTGGGCGAGACAGGATGGCCTCCACTGGCCGACTCCTGTGGACCGCCCGTTTTCGCGGATTCGACGACTGTCCCAGCGCCCGAATCAGTGATCCTTGCCGGCCCGCCTTGCACCGCAACCTCGCGCTCCGCGGGTGCGACGTGCTCGACGGGTCGTCCCGCCGGGGGCGTGTCCACCAGGCTCAAGAACGACGGTAGCGCCGGAGCCGCAGGCTGCTGACCGCCCTTATCGCCGTCGCTCCATCGAGAGCCAAGAGCCACGGCGACGAGACCGAGAACGGCCGCCCCCGCAGCAGCCGCAGCTAGTCGCGCCCTCCGTCCACGCGTCCGCGCGGCGGGTTCGGACGCGCTCGACAGCGGCGTGTCCCGGCTTTCTTCGTACGAGGACCGTGAACTCGCCTCGAGCTCGCCGCCGGAGACGCCGGCATCCGAGCTCACCGACGCAGCCTCGGAGTTCAAGTCGCGCTCACTTGGCTCGTGGGGGACCGACTCGACCTCTACGCTCACGTC
>JBAULD010000366.1:0-13906 GCA_049578005.1 Polyangiaceae bacterium | reverse complement strand
CCATCCCACTCGCCGCCGTCTCGAGCTTCGGTGCCGAGAGGCCAGCCGTGGTCCAGTCCCGGACGGTACACCAGATTCAAGCTGTCGGTCGGGAGGGTAGCGGAGGGCGCGTTCGCCGCCGTCGCGGCGGACGCATTGATCTGGAATGGCGGCACCACGAGATCGGCGGTCACACCGCCGAACTGACTGGCGGGCCAGCCGTAGGTCACGCCGTTTGCCACATACCCGGTCGCAGGAGCGCCGAACGTCGGCGCGGCCGGCTGCAGGAACACGGAGTTACCGTTCTTCTGCTTGACCGCGCGCGGGTCGGAGAAGCCGCGCACACCGCGGAGGGTACCGAATACCTCGTCGAACGAGTTGTTCTCCTGCATCAGGATCACGATGTGCTCGACGTCCCTGATGGTGCCGGTCTTGAAGTTCGCCGGGATGGTCATCGCCTTGGCGATGGACGAGTTGAGGACGGCGGCGGCCGAGCCCAGGCCCGTCAGCTGCAAAAATTGACGACGGTCCGTCAGCTTGCGATCATTTGCCACAAGATTTCCCCTTCCCGGATCGCGATCCAGGTGTTGATGTCAACGAAGTGGTAGCGGCGACATGCAGCCGTTCGGCTGCACTTCGGGCTTGGGGCCGGATTGGCCGCCTGGGCACTCGTCCGTCCTACACCTACGTGCTGCCCCGGCTTGTTAAGTCGCAGTGAAGAGTTTGTGACGCAATCACGGCGTTTCGTATGGCTGCTTTTCGGGACGCGCCGGAAGCCTGCGGTAGGACTACAAGTTTTCGCCTAGTCTTGCCGTAGAATCATGTGTCCCGAAGTGCGGACCGTTGCGTCCTTTTGCCCGTCATTGTTTGACGTGCGGTTGTCATGAATTCCTCCGCCGAACTGCCGTCGAAGTTCGCGCGGAACCGCGGCGAGCTCTACCTGCAGGCCGTGAACTTGCGCTTGCGCAACCACTTCGACGAGGCGCTGGGCGTACTGGAGCGGCTGCAGCAGCTGCATCCCCGTTACAGCCGCGTGTACGAGGAGCGCGGCCACTGTTACGCCGCTCTGAGCGATGCCCCGAAGGCCATCGACGCCTTCTGGCAGGCCGTGAACATCAACGCCGCGCTGCCCGCCTGCTGGCAGATGCTGCACACTCTGTATCTGGGGATGGGCGATGTAGAGAACGCAGCAAAGATCGCGGATCGCCTCGCGACGCTGCGCAGCCTGCCCCCCGAGATCATCGAGGCCGGCAGCCTGTTCGCGGACGGGGAGCTTGTCCTTGCCGAGCGTGTACTGCGGATGTACGTGGCGCAGCACGGCGAGCACATCGAGGCCCTGCGCATGCTAGGGCGCATCTGCATCGCCCGCGGGTTGCGGGCCGATGCCGAGCGGCTACTGGAAACCGTCGTACAGCGGGCTCCCGGCTACCGCGCCGCGCGTGCCGACTACGCCCGCGCGCTGCTCGATCAGCACAAGTATGTGCGGTCCCGTGAGGAGATGCAGCAATTGCTCGAGCTCGATCCGGGCAATAGAGCGTTCCTCCGGCAGTACGGAGAGGCCTGCATCAGGTTGGGTGACTACGAGCCAGGGATCAGCCTGTACCGTCGGCTGCTCGGCGATGCGCAACCCGGACGGGAATCCGCAGAGCTGCACTTGTGGATCGCCTTCTCCCTGCGAACCAAGGGTCAACAAACGGAGGCGATCGAGGGGTATCGTGCCGCCATCGCCGCCTGCCCGGAATCCGGCGAGGCCTGGTGGGGCCTGGCGAACCTCAAGACGTATCGCTTTTCCCTCGACGAGATCGCGCGCATGCGCTCGGCGGAAGCGGCACCCGTCACATCCTTTGTGGACCGCACGCACCTGTGCTTCGCGCTTGGCAAGGCATTGGAAGACCAGAATGACTACGCGGAGTCTTGGTCGTACTACGAGCGCGGCAACGCGCTCAAGCACACCGAAGTTCGTTACCTGCCCAGGCTCGCCGAGGCCCACGTCCGGCAGTCGAAGCAGGTGTGCACAAAGGAATTCTTCGACACTCGCAGGGGCTGGGGCGTCGCGGACGCGGATCCCATCTTCATCCTGGGGCTGACGCGGTCCGGCTCGACGCTCATCGAGCAGATCCTGGCTTCGCACTCAGAGGTCGAGGGCACCCAGGAACTGGCGGACATCCAACGCATCGTCATGGAGCTGCGGGGCCGCGGCACGGACCTTCAGAACCCGCGTTACCCGGGGGTCCTGGCCGAGCTGGGGCCGGAGGACTTCCGCAAGTTCGGCGAACGCTTCTTGGCCGACACCCGGATTTACCGCCAGACGCAGCGCCCGTTCTTCATCGACAAGTTGCCGGACAACTTCCGCGACATCGGCCTCATTCGCTTGATGCTGCCCAATGCGAAAATCATCGACGCCCGGCGCGAACCCATGGCCTGCTGCTTCGGCAACCTCAAGCAGCTGTTCTCGGGCGGCCAGGAGTTCAGTTACAGCATCGCGGACATCGCGCACTACTACCGCAACTATCTCGAGCTCATGCGACACTGGAATAACGCGTTGCCGGGGTGGATCCTGACGGTGCCGCACGAAGACGTAGTGGAGAACCTGGAGGGCAATGTGCGCCGCATCCTGGACTTCTGCGGCTTGCGCTTCGAGCCGGCGTGCCTGGAGTTCCACAAAACTCCTCGCAGTGTGCGCACGGCCAGCTCGGAGCAGGTGCGGCAGCCCATCAGCCGTGAAGGCATCGACCAGTGGAGGAATTATGAACCCTGGCTCGGCCCGCTCAAGGATGGCCTCGGCGACGCTCTGACTACCTACAGGGACTGAACTGCGGCGCATTGGCCCGCACCCCGTCGCTTCCGCCGCGATCGAATCGCGCCCTTCCCGATTAAGGAGGTGGATGGAGCGAAGCGTGACCTCCGGCGCATCCCTTCTTGGAGCCAGGCCTCGACGCTTCGAGAGCAGAGACGCTTGCTCGATGAGTAGAGACGCTGTGCCAACGAGAAATGACGCTTTATCGAGTGGAGATGTGACTTTTCTAATTGAAAAAGACTCTTAACCAATCGAAAAGGACGCTGAACGAACCGACAAAGACGCAGTACCCATCGAACGGGAGGCTCTTCCAACGAGAAAGGACGCCGGACCAATCGAACGAGACCTTTGCCAATGAGAAATGGTCCTGGACAGGACATCCCTGACACTTTGCGAAGACTATGCTGTCAGGTGAAGGCGGGCGATTTTGTCTACCTCAAAGATTCTCTTTCTTCATCCAAACCAGACGGTCGCTTAAGCGAAGGAGAGCAAGAGCTAGTGGTTGGCAACAACCCCCGGGCCCGTTTTGGCACGGGTTTCTTGCATGCGCCTTGGTCGTCGAACGATCGGCAGCTCAAAGCACGCGTCGTCGACGCCGGGCACGGTCTCGACCAGACCGAGGTCGATGTCGTGCAGCCAGAGGCGCACGTGGAGCGCATCGATGACCTCGATGCCGAGTTCAAGCCCGGCGAAGGGGAGGCCGGCGCGGAGGGTGTCGCTGCGGAAGCGCAAGACGCTGCCCGAAACGCGCGCGGTGTAGAAGTGCTTTGGATAGACGTAGGGGACGAGCACGGGACGTTTTCGGTCGAGCACCTTGTAGACCTCGGCGGGAGTTTTTCCGCCGAGCGCCTGATGCGGCCGCACGTGATTGAACTCCTGACGCCAGCGGTCGATGATGCGCTGCTGGTCGAGCCGTGTGGCTGCGGGATGGGCCTGCACATCGGCCCGAACATCCGAGTGCATCCGCTCATGGCCGCCGTTGTCCTGCGGGCAGCCTGGACGAGAGCGCACCAGGCGAATGCCCAGTGAAACCCACCACGCCGACAGACTGCTAAGGCCCGCACGGGCTCGTACGGACACGAACGGCACGCCGTTGTCGCACTGGATGGCCTTGGGCACCCCGTAGCGACGGAAAAGCTGCTCGAAGACTGGCCGGACATGGCGCTTCTTGGTCGAGCACACGACCACGGCCAGCAGGTAACGGCTGTGTGCGTCGCGCACGGTAAGCGGCTCGCACCGATCGCCGTTGAGGGTGCGCCACCAGCCCTTGAAGTCGACGGTCCAGACGTCATTGGGTGCGCGCGCCACAATCGTCGGCGCGCGCTCCACGACGCTGATCGGCGCCCGCTTGCGACGCTCTCGGACCAAGTTGGCTCGCTGCAGGATGCGCGCGATCGTGCGTTTGCTGGGCGTCTGCTCGCCGAAGCGTCGGCGCAACAGCACGTGCAGCTTATACGGCCCCCAGCGTGGATGCGCCTCGCGCGCCTGCAGCGTGGCGATCACCAGCTCCTCGCCGGTTGCGAGCGGCGTCGCCTTGGGCCGTCGGCTTTGCTCCTCGAGCGCCTCGTAGCCGCCTTGCTCGAATCGTTTGATCCACTTGTGGCCCGTCTCTCGGCTTACGCCGAACTCGCGGCAAAGAGCCGCGACCTTCTCGCCCTTCTCGGCTCGCTCGACAAATTGCAATTTCTCGCTCATGGCTCGGCACTCCCTCCACGGCATGCCCGCCATTGCAGACTGTCAGCGATGTCCTGGCACTCGATCTGTCAGGGATGTCCTGGCACAAGACCACCGGCGCGACGGTCGGCGCACACGTCGGCGCGCTTCCAAGAGCATGGCCTCCGCGCCCGGAGCGCGCTCGAAAGGCCATCGCCGCCTCGATCTGCTCGAGGTGGCACCGACGAGGATGGACGCTCGGTGAGTCGGCGAGCATGATGGGCAGATGGATCCGGTCGCGGCCGGTGCGTGCTTGGACGAGGAGACGGTCGCTGGCGTGATCGCCGGCTTGCTCGGCCCCGAGACGCTGGCTCGTGCGGAGCGACACCTGGCCATCTGCGCCGTCTGTCGCCGGATGGTGGCCGACGCGGGATACGGCGCAAGCGAGAGCGCGGAACACGTGCTGGAGGGGGCGGATGTGGACCAGGCCGCGAGCGGACCGGGAGCGGAATCGGCGCGACTCGGCGAGCTCCTGGCGGACAAGTACCGTATCGAGGCGCTCCTCGGCAGCGGCGGCATGGGCCAGGTGTATTCCGCGCTACACGTCGAGCTCGGCCATCGCGTCGCCATAAAGGTCTTGCGAAGCCGCGACCCCGGCGCGGCCGTGCGGTTCTTGCGGGAAGCGCAGACCTGCGCGCGCCTCTCGACCGAGCACATCGCGCGCGTGTTCGACCTCGGGCGCCTTCCCGGCGGCGCGCCCTTCATTGTCATGGAACACTTGACCGGCGAAGACCTGGCCCACGTCATCGTACGCGGGCCGGTCGCGCCAGGGGACGCGGCCATGTACCTGCGCGAGGCTTGCGCGGCGCTCACCGAGGCGCACGCCCGGGGAATCGTCCACAGAGATCTCAAGCCTGCGAATTTGTTTCTCACGACCCGCGAAGACGGGCGTGCCCTCGTCAAGGTTCTCGACTTCGGCATCTCGAAGTTCGCAGCCGACCAGGGCCTGGCGGGGGCAGAAGCGGTCACATTCACCGGGGCTATCGTGGGCTCACCCCTCTACATGTCGCCCGAGCAAATCCTCGGGCACGACGACGTCGACGCGCGCACCGACATATGGTCGCTGGGGGTCGTGCTTTACGAGCTACTGACCGGAAAGACCCCTTTTCGCGAACCCACGCTGCCCGCCCTTTCGGTGGCCATCGCCACCCAGACGCCGGTGAAGCCGTCGTCGATTCGCGCCGCGATCCCCCCGGGGCTCGAAGCGGTGATCATGCAGTGTCTCGAAAAGAATCGCGCCTCGCGATTTGCCTCCGCGCAGGCCCTCTCCGAGGCGCTTGCGCGTTACGAGCTCCCGGGAGAAGCCAGCGACGCCGGGATGGGACGCCAGTCATCCCGACGGCGTCGCCACAGGACCATCGCGACGGTCATGGCCACGATCGCTGCCTGCGCCTGCGCGGCGGGGCTGGGCCTTCGACTCCGCACGCCGTCCGGCGCCAGAAGCTCCGATCGACCGCGCGCATCCCTCGAACCAGCTAGCGCGCAAGCCGCGCCTTTGCCGTCGGACGTTCTACGCCCCATCGACCCCGTCATCCCGTCTTCGCCACCCTCCTCCGGTCCGGTGCCGACGCCCGCACCCAGTGGTCCGTCCGCCCCGTCGTCGTCGCCGCGGGCCGTCGCCGGTCCTACGGGCGCGGTTCGCGGAGGCGGCGCCACGGCCTCCGCAAGACCCGTCGAGCTCCCGGCCGCACCCTCGCCCGGTCTCGCGAAAGGCGCCGCGTGCGAGCTCTCTCGCGATTGTGAAAGCCGACTCTGCGTCGCCCTGACCTGCAGGTGAGGGGTCAACGCGCCCAGGTCACGTACCCGATTTGAATGTGGAAGGGGGCGAGGGCGCCCTGGCCATTCGTGGAGAGCTGAAAGTGCACGGAGTAGAGGGCGGTCGTGTCCAGCGTGCACCAGGGTTGGGCACGCTCAGGGGTTGTCGACCAACCGAGGGTCGAGAGCCGTGGGTCGTCGAACCGGACCGTTTGCTGCTCCCACGCGGCCGTCACCTCCAACGTCACCAGCCAGTCGTCGGAGCATTCGCCTTGCCCGGGCTCGGCCGGACGGTAAAGACACAGCTTGCACACACCGCCTGACTCACTGGAGTGACGGTCGGAGAGATGGAACTCCAGCGATACGGCCGCGGTGGCTTCCGGGGCTCTCGCCCAGAAGGAGATTCCGGAAGGCGGTCCGGCCACCACCCGGCTGTTGAATGCTCCGGATTGGAGGTCGTCGGCGGCGGCGTTGGGCGCTGGAGTCCCGTCGCACGCCTCCGGCACAGGACACGAGACATACGGGTTACGCGGCAAGGAATTGTGGGCGAAGTCGAAACCGATTCCGGCGCCCCAGATGTTCTCCCCCTCACCGCGCAACTCGACGAACGGAACCGGCTCGGCCTCGCAGGTCGGCGTGAGAGTTCCGTCGTTGATCGGCAAGACCACCTGTCCCTCCTCCGGCTCGAGAGTTCCTGCTGCATCCGGTCGGATGCGCGGCGGCGTATAGGAGACGCAAGTCCGGTCGGAATAGGTGTACCAGTAGCCTCCGGTCCTGGTCGTTCCCGAGTCCGATCGAAAGTCATCGAGGATCATCGTGGGATCGCACGCAGGGCCGTCCGCGCTTGCATCCCCATCCGTCGGCAGTCCCGAATCGGGACACGTCGGTCCCTGGACGACCGGAACGTCGGAGACGCAGGTGTATGCCGCGCTGCAGACGCTTCCGTCGGCGCATTCGCTGTCGGCATGGCACTCGATGACGCCGATCGGCGCGGCGTGACAGCTCGGCAGCAGAGCCAAGAGGCTCACCCGCATCAAAACGTCGTTCGCCACTCGGCCATCCATCCCGTCCTCGACAAGCGAATTTCTGTGTGCGTTGCGGCGGTCGCGCCTCCGGAGCCCACCGACGGCCAGGCACCCACGACGGTCGCAACGGCTCCGAGCGCGGCCCCTCCGATGGCGACGTCGCGCACGGCCTCGAATGTCGCGATTCGGTCGACATTGGCCTGCGCCGCGCGAAGCTTGTCGCCCGTCGTGTAGAGGCAGCCGCTTCCCTGAAAGACGTCGCAATTGCGATCGAGCGAGCGCTGCTCCTCGTTCATGAGAATCGTCGTGATGACGATGGTCGCCGCCCCGGCGGCGGTCAGCGCTCCGCCCCCGATGACGACGGGCAACCCCCAAGGTGGGTGCCGGAGCCGTCGGAGAGGCTCCGGTTCGACCCGCCCTGGTTCAGGCGGCGCCGTTCGCAGGGGGGGCGCCGCGCCGATCGGCACGATTTCGAGCGGCGTCGTGTGACCGGCTTCGACGACGACCGTGGCCTCCCAGGGCGGGAGCATCGGATGCCGCGCGCGGACGTGTACGACGCCTTGAAGGGCCACCAGCGGACGGGCCAATGGCAGCACGCCGCGAAGGCGGGTGCCGACGTAAAGGCTGTATCCGGCAGGCCCGGCGACCGCGAGCCAGCCCACCTGCGCGAGGTGCCGCGACAGGAAGGTCCGTGCGCGCTCCCCCGCCCTGCCCGAAAGCCCGAGCCGCAGCGCCTCGTCGTAGGCCGCGTAGGCTTCATCGACGAATGTCAGCCGGTCGGCGGCTCCGGCCCACTCGAAGTTTGCTTCTGCCGTCGACCGGATGGCGATCGCCGAGGCGAAGAGGTCCAGCGCGGCTTGCCAGTCCTCGGCCCGGCCGCTCTCGACCGCGTGGTCCCTCGCGCCCGCGGCGCGCGCGATGACCGACTCGTAGTCGTCCGCGTTCGCGAGCCGGCTAACCCCGGACGCGAGGAGCGCCGTGGAGAGGGCCGCCCATCGCCCTCGGCTCCTGCGCCGTGTCGCGGCCAACATCGCCGACACTCTCGAGCCCCCTTGGCCCGCTTTCATGGCGGAGCGAGCCGCCTGATTCGAGTTGCCATCCCAGTGCGTCGCCCCTCCCCTCAGCGTACAGCCTTCGCTTTGCGCGGGTGATGCCGTCTCACTTGTTGACGAAGTAGAGGTCGTCGATCCAGAAGTCAAAATTGAGGCTCGAGGCGCCCGCAGGAGCATCCATCTGGAAGACCAACACGTACACTTGCTGAAGATCGGGCGTGTCGGGCGTGGGGTGGAAGCCCCACGACTCTTGGGCGAGCTCCGAGAAGTCGATCCTGTATTGCGTGAAGGTACCGGTGAGAACGCGCGTCGCGGCGAAGGCATCGAGACAATTCGCCGTGCCCCCGTCGCTGTCCAGGCACGCCCCGGCCGCTGGAAACGTGTTCTTGTCGTGGATCCCAACCTGGAGGGTGGCGGTGTCGAGGTTCGGATCGGCCATGGCCCAGAAGGTGATTCCGCTGAACTTGCTCAGATCGACCGCATCCAGGCCGAACCCAAGCATTTCGGGCCCTCCATCGGGGTGCGGAGCGAATTCGACGCCTGAGCCGCCCCAGGTAATGGTCAAAGGTTGACCGGTCCAAACGCGCGCGGCGCGGGTGCTCGTGATTCCGCGGAACGTTTCATAGGGTGCGGGCACGGACGCGTGCGGGTCGAACTGCCAGCTGTGCTGTTGAGGCCCCCAGTCGGGACCAAGGGCTCCGGCGGGAGGAGTCCACGAAATTTGCGGCCCCGCCCCCTCCATGTCGTCGATCTTCGTGTAGCCGAGCGGCGCCGGTACGGGCCCGCTGGAGGAACTCGAGCATCCTGACGCAAACACCGCCACCCATGCTGCGGCGATCGCGCGAGTGGCCGAGTGGTGCGACCATTTCTTCGTTTTCATGTCCATTCTCCTCTCTAACGTCCACGTACTGGCGCGGGCATCGCCTTGCTGACGACGCTGAACGCTCCCCCCCACCGGTGGAGGGGGCGTACGGGAGATGCCGGAGGGAAGGGTCGGTCGCAAAGAAAAGCGGATGAAATCGGATCCGTCCACGCGCCAGCGCGCCGCTAGGATAGGCGCCGGACGATCGAGACGTTCAATTGGCTGCGCACCAGCGCAACGACGCTCTCCCACTCGCTTGGCCCGAGACGAAGCTGCGCGCGCAGCGCGTCTCGCGCCCCGGCAAGGATCGATTGCCGCGCTGCCGCGAGCCACCGGGCCGCCGTGGCGCGGTTGATTCCGTACATCAGGCCGAGCTGGTCGATGCTCATTTGCTCGCTGAGGTGAAGACGCAAGAGCGTTCGTTCGCGGTCGCTCAGTCGCTCGAGGGCCCGCGCGATGGCGTCTTCCACCTGTGGTCTGTAGCGCTCTTTGAGGTAACGGAGCTCGGGGTCGATGTCGGCCGTGATGGCGAGATCGGGCGGAGGTTCGGCGTCCGACCGCTGCTCGGGTCGTCGGCCCGCGGCGCGGCGCATCATCATGAGCGTCGTTGCAGCCGCCGCTGCCACCCATGCTCGCAACGGCCCGGTGCCCCTGTAGCTCGCGATCTTCGGTGCCAGCCCGGGCGGCGCCACGAGGAGCGACTCATACACCGTCTGCGCCACGTCCTCGGCGAGATCGGTGTCCGCGCCGCGCCGTGAGAGAACTCGGGCTATCACCGCGCTGTGGCGCTGGTGGAAGGCGTTGATCGCCGCGGGAACTCCGGATACGCACGCGCAGGCGAGCAGCACATCCGCGGCGTGCGCCTCGTCGGGCAGCCTCCCGGGAGGCGTCCGAGAGGCGATGTACGCGACGATGTCGTTGGCCTCGACCCCCCAATCCGGCCACGCGGACCGTGCGGCCTCGACGTACGCGACGAGAGCGCGCTCGAGGACGTCTTCGGCCTCGCCGTCGACCGAAGGACGCGCCGCTGCAGCGCGGAAGATCGCTGCAAGTTGCTTGGGCACGCCCACATTGGAACCATCGCCCGGCGGGGGGCCGGCCGCAAGCACGGGCTAGCGACGTCTGCTGGCACTGGCGCCAGAGACGGGCTTCGCACGCCGCATAGCGGGATGAGACGAAGGACGTTCCCGACAATGAGCGGAGGGAACGGTCGCATCGCCCCGCGCGGACGTGGGCCGACCCCGGGATGGGCCTCCTCGCGCCGCTCGACGAGGCTATCCCCGAGTTGCGAGTGCCCAACGGATTGCCCCAGGAGGTAGGCAGCGCCGTGGTGGCCGCGTGGGCTAACTCAGCGGAGAGAGAGGGATTCGAACCCTCGGGAGGCAGGATTTGTAAACGTTTCAGAGGGGAAACGCCTAAAATTCCGCCACAGAATTCGGTCGGGGAGGCGGGGATCGAGACCGGGCTCTCCTAACTGGCGGCAATTGCACGCGAAGCGACGTTTGCAAGATACACGCGACTCGATCTGGGGCCCTAATGGGGGGCGGTCTCTGGAGAGAGCATCGGTGGGGGCGGCCCGCACGGCGCACTCATTCTCTTCACTTATCCTTCTGGCGGCGCGGTGCGATCAGTGGCCCGCGAATTTGAGATGCAGCTGGTCCGCGATCCGGAACAGATCCATATCCAACGGCTGATCGGCCAGTGGCCGGTCGCTCGTCACCGTGAACACGCCCGCCCGTTCGAACAGCACGTAGGCCTGTGCGCGGTTGTGCGCATTCTCGTAACGGAGCCCATCCAGCGCACCGTAGGTCGTCTGGTCGTCGTAGAAGTGCCGCGCCCAGGGTTGAGTGGTCGCGCGATCGGCGTCCTGTGTGAGCGCAGCGACGCTGCCGGCCTCCCATGCGCCGTCACCGTTCAAGTCGAGCAGGAGCAGGTGCCGCCTCAGGGTGACCGTCGCGACCCCGTAGTTCATCGTCTCGATCTCGCCGCGATCGCCGAACACCTCGATGATACAGCCCGCGAGATCGTCAGCGGCGTAGTAGACGCCATGACGTAGATCGTTTCGCGGGAGACCGGGATCGTGATGATCAAAGCGCGCTCGCGGACCATGGTGGTTGTACTGATCGGGGCCGAGGTAGTCGCGGTTGTAGATGCGAGTGAGCACCCTCCCCGCGGGAAGCATGACGCGCCGTGGGGCGATACTTCGAGTCGGAGGCGGCCCGGCGATCGCGACCATGTCAGCCCGCGGTCGCTCCCACTCCGCGGGCTTCGCGTACTACGCGGTCGATTTCTCCGCTCTTGAGGAGCTCCAGCGGCGAGCGGTTCTCGAAAACGCGCGTCGGCGTCGTGAGCCAGCGCGCCTGCGAGAGAGGTCCGATCGCCAGGGCCTGCAGCACCTCCGGAAGTCCTGCGACGACCCCGTTGGCACCGTTCGCATCGAATTGCCAGGGCGGGAACCGCAGCTGGTTCTTGTCCTGGATGGCCAGCAGCGTCTTCTGGGAGGCGCGATCGTGAGGTGTCTGTCGCGACACCTTCAGGAGCTGCGCGACCTCGGACGTGCTGAGACTTCGGGCCAGGAGCTGATCGCGCTCGCGGAAGGAGGCCTCGAGCACGCGCTTTCGGATCTCGTCGTCGTCCGTGGTCTCGCTCGTGGCGGCCTGCGAGCCGGAACGCGGCGCGAGGAGCTCGGCCACGATCGGCTCCCAGTCCGTCGCAATCATCGACTGCATCGACGCGATGGTGCGCGCGAGCACGTGGACCCGGTCGACGCTACAGAAGACCACGGGGACGCTGTCAGAGGAGCTCTGCAGCTTCTTCATCAGCTCGAAGCCCGAGATCTCGACCATGTCCGTCGAGACCAGGACCAGGTCGAAATGTCTGGAGAATGCCCGCTCGACGAGCTCGGAAGGATCGGATGTGACCAGGACGTCCCTATGTCGCTTGAGCTTCTGCTCGAAAGCGGGCAAGTCCCGGGAACCAATCAAGAGCCGCCGGGCCGGGGATGACAGCGCCACGACCCTTACCTTTTGGCGTCCTGTAAGAAATGTCAAGGTCGTCGGACATGTCAACCGGCCCGGCGACAGCCGGCACTATCGAGCGGAGATGCTGGCGCTGGCGCGCGAGGCCGGCTTCAAAGGGGCGCAGCACGTGCCGGGAACCGTCACACCGAGCGCGACTTCGCCGGCAGGACCGATGGCCTTCGGCCGGCGAGCGGCGAAGGCCAGCTGGTCGCGAAGACCTGATTGATGTCTGCCTCCTCCAGCGCCTGCACGTCGACGGGCCTGGAGATTGCGACGCCCAGCTCATTCGCAGCCGCCAAGTCGACGAGCGTCTCCTCGTGGACCGAGATGTTCCTTGCCGCTCGATCTTCCTTCGGCCTTGTTCAGCTTACGACGCGAGCTCCCGGTGACCTCGGCGGCGACGGCGAACGCAATGCGCGTCGCACCGAGTCCGCGAGTTCATGCTCGCCCCTCAGCCACATTCGAGCCTGATCCCAGCGCGTCGAATGGATGCACAACTGACGAAGGACGTTCGAGTCCAGGTCCGTGGCGATCACGTCTTGTTTGTCGGGATTCTTATGGTCCAACGCCCATAGGCGCGACCGTGTTCCGGCTCTGGCGTGCTAGGTGAACAATAATGTATGCGCATGCCGTAGGCTTCGTCTCAGCATTTCTGCCCACTGGTATGGGGATCGGTGCCCACGTGTGCGGCAGTGACAGTCGCGCACGACGGCGCCACTTCAGGCGGGCAACCGGGGCGCTGTGGCTAACGGCCGTTGCGCTGTTCGGCTGCGGAGGCCGCTCCTTAAGCTCGGAGCGGCTGACAAAGGAAGACGCAGGGAATACGGCGGTGGCGGCTGGCAGCGCGGACGGGGCTGTCGGCGCGGATGCATTGGCCGAAGGCGGGGGGCTGGACGAGGCTGGCAGTTCGAACGCATCTGGCGGAGGCGCAGATGGGTCTGTCCCCCCCAGCGAGGCGGCAATCTGCGTGGTTTCCGCGTCCAACTACGACCAGTCGTGTGCCGTCGACACGGACTGCAAACCGATTTACTCCGGTGACTATTGCTTTGACACTTGTATGTGTCCCCTCACAGCCATCAACGTCCAGGCCGCCGGCCAGTTCTACGCAGACATCAACACTGCTATGGATTCGACGTATTACCAGTTGGGGCACATGCCAGGACCGGAGGGGGCGGCCTGTCCCTTTTGCCCTGATCCCGGCGCCTGCTGCCGCGGCGGGCACTGCATTGGGGACCCGTTCGGTAGCGTTTGCCATGCGATGGCCGACGCAGGCGGGGATGCCTCCTCTTCATCTCCCGTGGATACGCCTAACCTAAATTACACAGTTTTGTGCGTCTCGGACGCTGGCCCGACGGACTCGGGGGCTGCGGTGCCCGGTCTTAGCCGGTGGTGCGACGGTCCTGAAGTTTGCGCGCCGTTCAATGGCGGGTGGGAATGCTGCGGACCCACAATGGGGACCTTCACGCCATGCATTGCTCCCTAACGGAAGAGTACCCATGGCGACTTGCGCGCGGACTGTTTGTGAGGGGCCATGAGATTCCTAATTCAGTAGTGGAGGAATCCGCGTGGCCGGGCATGCGATAGGACGCTGTCCTGAGCGACCATGGCAGTGCCAATCCTCGCGCAATCGCGCGGTCGCGTGACGATTTTGCGAAGCACCTTGGGCGCGCCGATCGATGAACGTAGGTGCCCAAGCGGCGGTG